>CAZNGW010000060.1:0-16955 GCA_964572925.1 uncultured Candidatus Cloacimonas sp.
GTTCTCACTATGGAATGCCGGCGGAAATCTGGTGGAAAACTTGGATCTGGGTAATGTCACTTACTATGACCATCCTCAAGCTTTGGCGTTTGATACTCAATATAGCTGGAAGGTTGTGCCCTATACCACTGTGGACGCAGCGAACTGCCCAACCTGGACGTTTACCACCACACCGGCTTTACCACCTCAGAACCTGATGGCCAACGCCACTGGAGACCATGTAATGCTGCATTGGGATGCTCCCAGTTACAGAGGGCAGGTGACAGAAAGCAATTCCCGCAGTCCACAGCCAACACGTCAAACCTTGCTCGGTTACAACCTGTTCAGAGATAGTGTTCAACTGAATACGGAGCTTATCCAAGATCCAAGTTATTATGACTTCAACGTTACTCATGGGATAACTTATACTTATTATGTGGAAGCGGTATATGAGGAAGGTGTTTCAGGGCGCTCAAATGAGGTTACGCTGCTTTTCAAGTGTTTCCCCGAGATTGGTGTTTCTGCCGGAGAGTTTATCTTTGGCCCACTAATCGTAGGCCAGAGCGAAACCAAGACGTTTACCGTTACCAATACAGGCGCAGGGGTTTTGGAGGTTAGCAATATTGAGATGGAGCTGACCAATTTCACCATCTCGCCAACCAGTTTCCAGCTATTTATGGAGGAAAGCCAGGAAGTTCAGGTTACCTATTATGCCAATGAAGCTGTCCCGACTGTAGGTTGGCCGCTTACCATCCATAGCAACGCCTGGCAGGATAGCCTGCACGTGATAATGGTATCCGCAGATGCTTACAATCCTGCAAACATAGTGGTTTCTGCCCTGGAAGTGAATCAAACTCTGGTTGGCGATGCTCCGCAGACCAGCAGCATTACTATTTACAATGATGGTTTTACATTAATGCCATTGGAATACAGTTTCGGTGCGGTTCCTTTCTGGTTCAGCGTAAACCCCTCCTCAGGGACCATAGGTGAATTCATAGACCATCATGATATAGTATTCACCTTCTACCCATCACTGATGAATCCAGGTGAATATACCTACGACCTTGCTTTAAATAGCAACGATCCCGATACACCTACCTTGACTATCCATATCACGGCAACCAAGCAAATGCAGTTCTACACTACCGACGATAACGAAAACAACGCTCATACAGGCATTGCCGACAACGACATGGATGTGGCCTTGGATGGCTCTTCACCTCTCTTGCCGGTGGAATTCAATATCCTGGCTGATGCCGGGCCTTTCTATGAAGCAAAACTGCTTATCCTGGCCCTGGGAGTGGATGAGGCTTCCGGCTTTGTTCACACTGTCAGTTTCAACGGCCATAGTCTGGGCAGGCTGCGTGGCAATGCGACAGATTGGTGTAGCACAGTGTTTGCAGTTGATCCAGCCTGGATAATCCCAAGCGCTAACAACCTCGTGCAAGTTTATCTGGATCCAGACGCAACCAGCCTGACAATCGACCGTGGACAGATGCAGATCAATGGTCAAACCAGAGATGCCTTTATCAGAACCGCAAATGTCCCCCAGCCTTTGTATCCGGGGGCGACTGCCTCAGTCCAATTGGAACTGGACAGCTCCCTATCCAGCCAAAGCGTGAGCATCGAAACCCTTTTGTATAGCCCTGGCGGAAACCTTCTAGCCAGGGACAGCCGCAACAGAACCCTTTCCGGCCAGGCCGACGACCCATTCACGGTGAATCTTACTATCCCAGCAAGCGGTTACCCTGGAGTTTATGAAGTGAAAGTGCTGGTTTTCTCAGGTACATTGGGACTTTTACAGGACATGGAACTACTACCCTTGCAGGTAAACCCCTATCAAAGCGCGATTGCCTATAATCCGGAAAGTCTGGTTTTCGGCCAGGTGCTTACCAACGTTACTTCCAGTCTGCCAATCACTATTCAAAATACTGGCCTGGCCCCATTACAGGTTACCCAGCTTACCATTGATAATCCGGTGTTCAGCGTTACGGAAAGGAGCCTTGAGATTCCGGCTGGAGGATCGTATCAGCTTTCTGTGTCATATTTACCGCTCAGCGCAGGAACCCATACCGGAACGCTTAGCCTAAGCTGCAATGACCCCATAAATCCTTATCCCCAGATAGCCCTTAGTGGCGAAGGCATTCCCAATATTCCCTATCTGAATGTTTCTGTAAGCGAGCTTGGCTTTGGCGAGGTATTTACCGTGGTTCCTCAGACCCTGAGTTTCACGGTAGGCAATACCGGTCCCGCCGAACTTTTCGTTTGGGACATCACCAGCTCAGATCCAGCTTTCAGTGCGGTTCCCAACTATTTTTCCCTAACTCAAAACCAAAGCCGGGAAGTTTATATCACCTTCAGCCCAAGCTCTGCAGGAGCCTATAATGCCCAGTTAACCATTAGCAACAATTCAGCGAACACACCTTCCTATGTGCTTAGTGTAAGTGGAACGGGTGCCATTGCCCCTGAAATAACGGTTTCACCTCTCAGCATTACTCACGAAGGCTTTACAGGCAATGTTTACAACCTTCCGGCTTCAATCTCCAATAACGGTGGGGGAAATCTGAACTGGCAGATCGTGGATCACTTTGGCAAAGCACTGAAAACCCGCGGACATACTGTTGCCCAGGCAGATTATGCCGTGATCCCGAATCAAACCCAAAATCAGCTTTATGGCGGTAACTGGACGGTTTCAGCCTGGTTCAAAGTGGAATCAAACCTCGGCTATCCCGGCCTTGGAGGCAAGCAATACATTGTAAGCAAAGCCACCGAAACCACCAATGGATTCTTTGGGATATATACGATCGGAGTGGCGGCTGGTTCCACCGGCAAATCCCTGGCTGTGCAAATGCGCGCTAACAGCCAGAACTACACCCTGCTGAAAGAAAATCTGCTTTCCCTGAATACCTGGTATCATGTGGCGGTAAGCTATGGCAGCGGAAACGTTAGTCTATTCCTGAACGGAAGCCGGCTGGGCTCTTTGCCGGTACCAGGTTATAATGGCGATCCCACTGCCTGGGCCTTGGGTAAATTGAGCCCCACCACTTCCACAGCCTACCGGTTTTGCGGAACCATAGACGAATTCAGGGTTTACAGCAGCGCTATGAGCGATAACGAGATAAAACAAACGATGTTCAGCCGGCTCAGTGGGAGTGAAACGGATTTATGTGGATATTGGAACCTGGATAGTGGCTCAGTAAATGACCTGACTGCCTATGCTGACCATGGAACCCTTTACGGGGGGGCTACGATTATTCCCAGCAGTGTATCAGAAACTCCAGACTGGCTTGGCTACAGCCAAACTTATGGAACTACCGAAAATGGCACTCCAGACCAGTTCAACGTGGTGATCGACGCCACTGCCATGAATGGAGGGCAATACACTGCCACTATGCAGGTGCATTCCAATGATCCGATCCAGTCCATTGTCCAGATACCGGTTAGTCTGAACCTTACGGGCTATGCGTTGATCAGCCTGTCCCGTGAGAATATCGATTTTGGCAATGTGTTCGTGAATGAAACGGCCAATCAGCAGCTTACCATCTACAACAACGGCACAGATGTGCTGAATGTAAGCTCGATCACCAGTTCAAATCCTGCATTTTCCGCGTCCCAATCCTCACTTCAGATTGCTGCCGGAGCTACAGCGATTCTGAATGTAAGCTTCAATCCCACGCTCGCAAACAGTTTCAGTGGCCAGCTTACCCTTGACACTTCGGTAGCAGGCTTTGAGACCATGGTTATCAATCTTAGCGGAACTGGAGCTCTGCATCCTCAAATTTCCCTCAATCCCGCGTCCTTCAATTCCATCCTGGATTATGGTAGCGAGGAAACCCAGCTGCTTAGTATTTCAAACCTGCAGGGCATCCCCCTGGAGTACCAGCTCAGCTTACAGGAAACAGGCTCCAGAGACCTTCTGAACGGCGATCTTGACGGTTTCCCTGCCAACATCAGAGGCATGGTGTTCATCGGTGATCTGATGTATCTGGTGGATTATGCCAATGCCAGGTTGCTAACCTATGATCCCCAAACCCAAACGATCATTCAGCAGTTCCCCATTCATGCCAATCCCTGGGGTATCTGCTACGATGGCACGAATCTCTGGATTGGCAGCCAATCCGGGAACTTCAAGGAGTATAATTTTGCCGGAGAACTGCTTCGCAGCTTCAATTATCCTCTGGCCACAAACCCGTCACTGGCTTATAACGGAAGTGAATTCCTGATTGGGAAATCCTTTGACCTCAATCCGCAAATCTACCGTGTTTCGGTGCAAGGAGTTACTCTTGGGACACTTAGCACCACAGGTTTGAACGGACGCCTCAGTCAGACCACCTGGGTACCCTGGCATCAGGATGGACAGCTTTGGGCAGTTGATTCCCAAGCAAAAAAAATCCGCCAGTTCAGCATCCAGGGTTCTTCCCTGGTTCAGTTGCAAAGTATAAACTGCAATTTCCAGGAATCGGCTTCCATAGCACATAACGGCAGAGATATCTATGTTGGCGAAAATCAAGCTGGACACCTCTATAGGGTGGAAGATGGTATCACTGAGTTCAACTGGATCAGCGTAAGTCCGGTTGCCGCAGAAGTAGCTTCCGGGCAATCTGATACCGTCAATCTGAACTTCCAGGCCAGAACCAGATTTGCCGGCAACTATACCGCAAACCTTCTTGTGAACAGCAATGACCCTCTTCATCCCCAGATCACCATTCCGCTCACTCTTGGCATTACGGGCCAACCATCACTCCACTTACTTACCACTATCATATCACATGGTCATGTGTTCAGTAGCCAGTCAGTAACTCGTGAACTCCTGATCGCCAACCTGGGATCAGCCTCGCTGAACGTAAATCTGAGCCTTCCTGCTCCCTACTCAGTTGATATCAACAGCTTCAGTCTGGCTCCCCTGAGCAGCAGGACGGTTTACGTAAGTTTCAGTCCCATCGCGGTAGGAAGTTATCCCGCCAGCCTGACCATCAGCAGCAATGATCCCGTTAATCCCATAGCCACTATTAATCTGGAAGGTGAATGTGTAAATCCTCCCATCGCTTCGGCTTCGCCGCTCAGTATATCCACCTCCCTCAGTAATACAGGCCAGTCAGAACTGCATACCCTCACGCTTTCGAATACCGGTGGTTATGCTCTGGACTATGATGTCCTGCTGGAAGAATTGGAACCAGGCTTGCTGCCCGGCAGCCCACTTGGCACCTATCAAAGCTTCCCGGATTCAACCATGGGGATGGTGTGGGTGAATTCGCACCTGTATGCAGTAAATAATGCCCAGGCCAAGCTTCTGGAATACAATCCCATTACCTCCCAGCTCGTAAATAGTTGGGGTATACATAGCCGACCCTGCGGAATTACCTGGGACGGATCGGCTTTCTGGATCGGCGACCAGAGCGGATATCTGTATAAATATCTGCCTTCAGACCTGTTGCCGGTTGATTCTGAACCCTCTGCTTCCTTTAAAAGTCCCATTAACGGTATTACCTCGGTATGCTGGACTGGCACTGATTTCATGATGAACAATAGCTGGACCGAAAGCGGGAACACTACCTTCTATAGAGTAAGTGTCAGCGGTCAAACGCTGGCTACCTACAGCTCCAATGCCGGAACCTACATTGCCCAGACTGCATGGATAAACCAATATCAGGATAGCCAATTCTGGGCTTTCCAAAATGTGAAAGAAGGCGACCAGTTCGTAAGTGGCAAAATCCTCAAGCTTTCCCTGAGCGGGGTAAGCGTCACAAAAACGCTTGAGCAGGAATTCCATGACGATCTGATCGGGTTCAGTTTTACTGGAGACGGCAAGGATTTATGGTATAGCGACGGCAACGGGCCTCTTTACAAACTTGATGACGGTCGTTGGCTAAGCGCTTCACCGGTTTCCGGAAGCGTGGAACAGGCAGCCAACCAGAACCTCGACATTGCCATCAATCCCCGCTTGCGAAATGGCGGTACCTACCATGCCAATATCAAAATCAATACTAATGACCCCGTCCATTCGCAACTCAGCATACCGGTCACCCTCAACCTTACAGGAGTACCGGAAATCTCGGTTGAGCCTTCCTCACTCTCCTTCCCTGATACTTTCACAGGTGAAAGCAGCCAATTGCAACTTTCCATCAGCAATCACGGTTCGGATATCCTGACGATAAGCTCGATCACCAGCAACCTGGGCGTCTATCACATCTCCCAGCAAAGCTTGTCCATCGGCATTGGGGCTACGCAGAACATCAGCATTAGCTTCTCTCCTCTGGCGGTGGGAGCCCATGACGCATTGCTAACCATCCTCAGCAATGCCGGAACCCATCCCAGCATACAAATACCCCTTTCCGGGACTGGGATGCTAAGAACTGCTGAAATTGTGCTCGATGCGAATCTGGTGAACTTTGGCAATTGCATCGTGGGGAATAACACGCAACGGGACATCCTGATCCGCAATACCGGAAGCGGAGCTTTGAACATCAGATCCTTCACCTTCAGTTCACCAGTGTTCTCCACTCTGGAGCAGACTTTGAGCATTGCCTCAGGGGCAGAAGCAAGCCTCAGAATGTTCTTCACTCCCCTTCTACCCATTGCCTACAATGGAACCCTTACCATTTCCAGCAATGACCCCAACCAGCCTGAGAAAATCATTCTTTTAAGCGGTTTGGGTGAAACAGGGCAAAGCAGCATTGCGATAGATCCCCTGTTTCATAGTTTTGGCACTGTTCCCGTAGGCAGTTCAAGATCATTCAGTTTCACGGTGGCAAATCAGGGAAACAGCGAACTGCTGATCACCCAAATCAGCTCTGATCATCCCGAGTTCGGCTTACCCAGCCTGCCGATCAGTGTTTCTCCTGGAGCTACTACTGGATTGGAGATAAACTTCTGTCCGGTCAGCGAACAGACAATAAATGCCACCCTCACCCTCAGCAGCAATGATCCCCTGCATCCTACAACCACACTCAGCCTGGAAGGCACCGGTGAGAACGTTCCCATCCTTAGCTGCAATCCGTTATCCTTCGATCGCTATATCGTTGCTGAAACTACCGATACCCAGTATCTTACTCTCGGCAACAACGGAAGCGCGATTCTTAGCTATTCTCTTTCCCTCAGCGGAAATCCTGTCTGGCTAAGCCTTAGCCAGACTGCGGGGAATATCAATCCTGGCACCGAGATCCAAATCGGGCTTACCATTAACACCACTACCGTGGCTGCCGGAACCTATCAAAGCGCTGTGCTGATCACCAGCAACGATCTTACCCAGCCGCAAAAGAACATCCCTGTTACCCTGGTTCATAGCGACTTCAATTTCACTACTCTGGACAATGATAATAACCTGAATGAAAATGTCCCCGACGGTGACCTGGATGTGAACATAAACGAGTATTCCGCCATTCAACCCGTGGAATTCAACATCTGGACAGACCAACTCAATCCCAGCGAAGCCATCCTGCGCATCCGAGCCTATAACATTTCAACCAATGAGGTCAGTGAACTACGAATCAACCACCATCTGGTAGGAACCCTTCGCAGTAGTCCTTCCGCCTGGGGGATTTCCCAATTCCGCGTCCCGGCAAGCATGCTCAATTTCGGCAACAATGTGGCCAACCACATCAGAATTGATCTGGATACCACTCACCAGAATCCGGGATCTTCAAGAATAGACTGGGGTCAATTGCTGTTCAGCACCGACGGGCTATTTGCCAGTATCAGATACTTCTACGTGGATAGCAGCAATCACTATCCCGGTTCCAGCCTGCATTGCCTGCTGGAAAACGACACCCAGCTTTACAGCCAGAACCTGCATAGTGTGGTAACGCTTAGTAATCCGAATAATGAAATTGTCGCCACAAACAACCTGCAAAGCACAGTCAGTTTTGGCTTTGATGAGCCTCAGGGTTCCCTCTTTACCATCCCCGCTGCCGGACAAGCCGGTACCTGGACGCTGTGCTTAAATCTTTTCGACAACGACAGCTCGATTCTCCAGGAAACCCGAAGCATCACTGTGGAGGTGGGTTCATATCTTCCCCAACTCAACCTGCTAAGTGCAAACGTGGATTTTGGAACGGTCTTTACAGGTCAGAGTCAAGCCAGAAACTTGGTGGTTCGTAATCTCGGTCAGGGACCTTTGAACGTTACCGGACTGCAGATATCGGAGCCGGCTTTCTCCACTACCCAGAATTCCTTTACCTTGAACTATAATCAAAGCCAAACAGTTCCTCTTTCCTTCAATCCCCTTGCATCCGGAACCTTTAACGGAATCCTGAGCATAACAAGCAATGATGCAGGCTCACCCACCCAGGTTCCCCTTTCTGGTTTGGCCGTAAATCCACCCCGGATTGTTCTCAGCGAATACTCTCTAACCAAGCAGCTCTATCAAACCCAAACCGGGACTGAGCAGATTTATATTTATAACCAAGGGGAATCTCCCTTGCAGGTTAGCATGATAAGCAGAACCTATATAACCGGTTCCGGCTGGCTAAGCATCAGCCCTTCCAGCGCTTCAGTCCAGCCTGGCAATGATGCAGTCCTGAACTTAAACTTCAATACCGGAAATCTGGGCACCGGTATCTACGATGCCACTCTCAACATCACCAGCAACGATCCTGAAAATGGATATGTGGTGGTTCCCATAACCCTTCAGGTATCCAATCGTCCGACTGCCAACTTCACAGCCCTGCCTCTTTCGGGTCAAGCACCTTTGACAGTTCAGTTCACCGATACGTCTACTCCTTTGCCAGGTACAACCCTCAGTTCCTGGCTCTGGGATTTTGCCAACAACGGGGTTTGGACCAGCACCGAACGGAACCCCCAATTCACTTACAGCATACCCGGAACCTATAGCGTGAAGCTTACCGTTACCACTAATACCGGTTTGAGTGGAAGCGTTACAAAAACCGGCTACCTTAATGTGCTGAACAATCCTCCCGTTCTGATCAACCCTGCGCAACAGCTTAGCATAAACATGCTGGAAAACACCACCAATTCCAGCTTGAATCTGAATAACGTATTCAGCGATCCCGACGGCGATCCGCTAAGCTTCAGCTATCAGAACGTTGCCAACGTAGGGCTTTCCATCAGCAATGGCGTGGTTACCATCACTCCTGCCCAATATTGGTCTGGACTTGCCACGCTTACCTTTACAGCCAGGGACAACCGCAATGGCCAGGTATCAACCACTGTTCAGTTGACCGTCAATCATATCAATAATCCGCCTCAGTTCGATCTTCCCGCTTCCTTCAGTTTCCTGAAAAACACTTCCTACAGCCTGGATTTTGCCCCTTATGTGTTTGATCCGGATGTGGAGGATTCAGGGCTAACTCTATCCGTTTCCGGAGGTTCGAACATAAACTATATTATCAATGGCAGGATGGTTACCTTCACGGCTATCCCAAACTGGACTGGCACAGAAACGCTTACCCTCTCCCTAAGTGATGGAATTGCCGAACCAACCGTGGCCTCCATCGATATGAACGTGTTAAACAGCTTTAACGCAGATTTCTATGCCGATAACCTGGAACCTTTGGCTGGAGTAACAGTGCAATTTACCGACACTACTCCCGGCAATCCGAATTACTGGGCTTGGGAATTCAACTATGTAACCCGCACGATTAACAGCTACGAACAAAATCCCACTTACACCTATTCCTTTGGTGGGCTTAAATCCGTGAAACTTACAGTAGCCTATTTCGACGGCAATATCTACCATGGTTTGTCCTCGGTGATCAAATCCGACTACATCAATGTGAGGGGAACGCTTACCAGCGGTTCGGTTTCCGGCTTCTGGCCGCTTGCCGGATCACCCTTTGTAGTTAGCGACAATATCAGCATAGCCGGAGGAGCAAGCCTGGAAATACAGCAGGATGTATCTGTGATCTTTCTGGTTGATGTTCCTTTCCAGATAAATGGAAGCATGGTGGCCAACGGAGTAAGCTTCGGCACCATAGATGAAACTGCGGGCAGGCAAACTCCGGTCTGGAAAGGTCTCTCTTTCAATCCTGGCTCTACCGGCAGCAACCTCCAGAATATCAATCTGAACAATGCCGAGACACCCATTTACATCAATGGGGCGCAGCTATCTCTTGCCCACGTAACCATCGCCAAGTCCGACTCGCTATCTCTCGTTAACGAAACCGGGCTGAAACTTGAGAATTCCTCGCCCAACCTGAACGATATCGAAATAACCAACTACAGCAAGGGAATCAGCATCCTGAATAGTAACCAGACAAGAACCCCGATCACCCCAAGCCTCACCAATGTCCGGATCCGTAATACAAGTAGCAGTGTCCGACCCGATGCCATCGGCATAGAGCTTACTGGATTCGTGGAAGCCGATCTCGATCACCTTGACTTACAGGATTTCCCGATTGGAGTAAAATACAGCGGGACAGGTGAAATCGCCGGAACTAATCCCAGCCTGACCAACGTTCGGATCAGGAACACCAACAGCAGCGTCCGAACAGCTGGAACCGCTATTTATATAAAGGACGTTCCTGTCTTTTCGCTGATCAATAACCCCTCCCTGCCCGATTCAATCCTTGGCTACGACAAAGGAATCGTAGTGGAAACCGAAGTGGCTGCCAGTTCCAATCCCACGATCAGCAATGTTCGCATCCGCAATACCAGCAGCAGCGTCCGAACCGACGATATTGCCATCGAAATGATCGGCAAGGTTTCTGCCAGCTTGAATAACCTCGATTTAACTGATTACGAAACTGGCATCTCAGCCTCAAACACTACTCAAACCTATTCCACTCCTTCGCTCACCAATGTTCGCATCCGCAATACCAATAGCAGTGTGCGCACCGAAAGCACCGCCATCGTTCTGGCCGGAAAGGTAAGCTCAAGCATGAACAATATTACGCTGGACGAGTATCTCAATGGTATTTCCCTCATCGGCGACGGCACTTACCTGTCTGGCAATACTCCCACCATCACCAATGTCCGCATCCGTAATACCAACAGCAGTGTTCGCCTTGCTGGAACCGCAGTGAGCATCAAGAACCTTCCTTATGTAAGCATTATCAATTCGCCCACCGCAGCGGACTCCATTTATGGTTACACTCGCGGCATAGCGATCGAAACCACACTGGGAAGCACGTCCAATCCCACCCTTAGCAATGTTCGCATCCGCAATACCAGCAGCAGTGTGCGAACCGATGATACAGCCATTGAAATGACCGGAAAGATAGTTCCCAGTTTCACCAATCTCGATCTTGACGATTACTCCAACGGCATTATTCATACCGGTGACGGCACTTTCCAGGCAGGGCAAACACCCACCTTGACCAATGTTCGCATCAGAAGCACGAACAGCTCTGTGCGCAGTGCCATTACCGGCTTGCTCATTAAAGATGTTCCCTATTATCAGGTAAGCGGTGATTCCATAGTTGGTTACACTACCGGCATCAGTATCGTAAATGAACTTCAAAACACTGTTTCGCCCAGCATCACCAATGTCCGTATCCGTAATACAAACAGCAGCGTGCGTCCTGATGCCACAGGGATAGCGATTACTGGGAAAACGGCAGTTAACATCAGCGACCTTGACATCATTGATTATGCCTTGGGGGTAAGCTTGAACGGGACAGGCCAGGAAAGCTCCACCCAAAATCCCAGCCTTACCAATGTGCGGATCAGAAATACCAGCAGCGCAGTCCGTAGTGGTGACAAAGGAATTGAACTGCTCGATCTTGCCTATGCCACTCTCAGCGGTGAAACGATCGAGGGTTACAGCTATGGCGTTTGGATCACCAATACCCTGCCCATTGTTTCAGCACCTACCTTGGAAGGCTGCACGATCCGCTACGCCAATACAGAGGTTCAGCCCAACGCTACAGGTATCTACAGTCAGGGTAAGGTTCAGGGCAGTATCCACGACAACCTGATCGAAGCATATCCTTTGGGGACAGATCTCATTGGGCAAAATGCCACATCGCTCACCGGAAACGAATTCCGGAATTGTAATACCGGCGTCAGAGTTGACGGAGCTACTGCCAATCCCTTGCTGAAGGGTAATTTGCTCCACACAAATTCAACTGCTGTAACTGCGCTGAGCGCATTCGCTATCCTGAACGCCAATTCCCCGGCTATTTACAACAACACCATTTACGGTTATCAAAGCGGTTTGACGGCAATAGGCGGAAGCTGCGATTTCAGCCAGAACATAGTTTGGGGCAGTTCTGCTCTGGACAATCCCATAAATTCAGTTACTGCCAATGTGGATGTTAGCTATAACAATATCTACGATGCTGCAGGGGTTACGCCTGGAACGGCCAACCTCAATATCCAGCCCGGCTTTGTGAATGAACTCACTGGCGACTATCATCTCAGCCGTTACAGCCCTTGCATCGATGCCGGAAATCCAACTTTACCTCACGATCCTGATGGTTCGGTGGCAGACTTGGGCTACCAATACTACCATCACAGCATTTCATTCACAGTTGATCCTGCTGCCGGAGCGACTATAGATGAACCGGTAGATTTTACTTCCTCCTCAGTGGGGCACGATCCCGACACCGCCATCTACCAATGGTCTTTCGGTTTATCCGGGCAGACGGACAGCTATGAGGCCAATCCTATCTACAGCTATACGACAGCGGGGACCTACGATATCACCCTTACCATGCAGACCGGCTATTTCTCCGATACTGCCACCTTGAACGGATACGTGGTGCTGGATACCGCTGCCTTGCCTGTTCCCCAAAATGTTACGGCAACTGCGGTCCTCGACCGGATAGAGCTTGGCTGGGACAGCTTCAGGGCAAATTCGGTTGGAGAATCCTGTAAAACGGTTCGTGCTTCAGCTTTGGGCTTCAGGATCTATCGCAAATCGCCTGGAGACGGAGAATTCAACCTCCTTGCCCAGCTTCCGCTAAGCCAGAACAGCTATTCCGACCTTGGCCTCAGCACCGGCACCTGGGAATATTACCTGGTCAGCTACGATGCCACAAGCGAAAGCGCTGCTTCTGAAACAGCCGATGCGACTGTAGCTTACCAGCTCTATCCTCCCCGCAACCTTTCTGCCTATCACGCCAATGGCCAAACCCGCCTTGCCTGGCAGGCTCCTTTGACAAACGCCAAAACCATGGGCTTCGCTTCCCGCCAGGAAATCTCCAGAGCTATCATCCTGCTGTCATATTCGCTATACCGCGATGGAAGCCTGCTTGTTTCGCTGCCCGCAGACCAGACCGGCTACCTCGATTCTGCTGTTCAGGCTGGGACTACCTATAGCTATTTCATTGTGGCGTGTTATAATTACGGCGATTCATCGCCATCAGCCTGCATAGATTTCACCCCGCTTGCCAACACCAGCTCGGATGCCATGGACTACGATCCCGGCAACGGAAACTACACCGCCACCCTTGATCCCACAGGCAGCGGGGATCCGGTTCAGATTGAAATCACCTTCCCGGCTCCGCTGACGGACAATATTACCGTGGTCTATTCCACAAATCCGGATATCCTGAGCGGTTTATCCAATCCCGACGCCCTTGGGGCTTATTTCGCCTTTGAAAGTGATAGCCCCGATACCTTCGTGGGACTGGTAAGCTTTAAGCTGAGGATGCCATATCTCACAAACGACCTTTGGTATCGCACCGGCGCTTCCTGGAACCTGTTGAACCCGGATAACTGGGTTCTTACCAGCCCGCCTGATCCCAATTACAGTTACCAGATAAGCCTGGATTTTTCAGCAAAGGGACGCTCCGGAAAGGTGGAAATCGTATCCGACAAAGGTGGGGATAGCACTCTGCCGATCCACCTTTCTGCCTTTACCGCCACCCTTGAAACCGGACTGGCTGTTTCCCTCAGTTGGACGGTGGAATCAGAAACCGACCACCTGGGTTATAATCTCCTGCGTAGCGAAACCGATCAACTTGAAGAGGCCATCAAAATCAACCCCGTGTTGATCGATGAAGGCGTAAGCAACGGTAGTGCTATCACCTACAGCTATTCCGATCCCGAAGTGGAGGATAATCACATCTATTACTACTGGCTGGAAAGCTTAACCCTGAGCGGTGTTGCTACCCTGGCAGGACCAGTTAGCGTTACCCTGGGCGATCCCGGTACCCCCGAAATACCGGTTCCGGGGTATAGCACACACCTGATGGAAGCTTTCCCCAATCCCTTCAATCCCAATACCAATCTCCGCTATGCGATCACCGAGCCGGGAGACGTCCACATCAGCATCTATAATCTGAAGGGGCAGCTCTTGCGCAGTTATCACAATTCGTATCCCGAAAAGGGATACTATCAGGTTAGTTGGGATGGCCGAGATGACCACGGAAACATCATGGGCAGCGGGGTTTACCTCTACAAGATGCAGTTCGGCAGATATTCCGCCACCAAGAAAATGATCCTCATGAAATGAGCAGTAACCCAATAATCAACAGCGGGTTTGGCTTGTTCAGCCAGACCCGCTTGATTTTTGATTTTCTTTGAAAAGTGGTTTCTAAAAACCCAACCGTCTTAACCTGATAATAGTCTTTCCTGCTCTGTATCTCAGATTTTTTTTCCTACCTGGAAACCTTTACTTAAGCAATAGCATTTTTTGGCTTGTACTTTTCCCATTGGTTGTCAGGATACAGAAATATACTCCTGAAGCGACAGTTCTGCCTTGTTCGTCTTTACCATCCCAGTTGGCTGTATAGGCACTGGCTTTGCGATTTCCTTCCACCAGTTTTTTTACCAATTGTCCTTTGAGATTGAATATTTTAAGCTCGATTCTTCCTGCTTTTACCAGACTATATTTTATTGTCGTAGAGGCTGCAAACGGATTGGGGTAGGAGCTTACACTAATTTCCGGTCTGGGAAGATTAAGTATTTCTTCGGGTGGATTGGCAACAATCTCATCAACTGCGCAGATTACCGCACAGGTAGGACCCGGGAACAGAACCCGGTTATCGCTTAGAAAAAAGGGATTTATGTTTTCTATATAACCCACATATTGATAGTTATCATTATAGATATTGGCATAGTCCCCTTGGATGGACATATAGTCATGAAACCCGTTAAAGCTCATTCCAATGCAATTCAAAGGTGGGTGTGAATTTAGCAGGACGGGATTGTCGGGCTGCGACACATCCACAATCATACCATTGTCTCCATCCACTATTACGATGTTATTTTTAACGTATATCGCGGTTCCGGTAGCGGGGTAACTGGCAAGCTCGGTTATCGAGTTATCCGCTTCAATCTTGTAGAGTTTCAGAAAAAACCCTTCGGCAACGGTGTGGCAGATAGCAGCAAAATGATTTGCATCGAAAAACTGCAAGGCATCTGTTACCTGTCCTACAGTTAAGGTGCCAAGTAATTCCAAAGTTGTCCCAGCTATCTGATAAAGATGGATTTCTCCAATATTATTCATATTTTTACATAGAACAAGCTTATCATTTAACACACTGCCATACATATAATTGGACTGATTTTGAAAAGCCTGGTAATTTGCGATACCGGCATCCCCCAGGGTTACAATCTGTATTTGTCCTCCCATGAACACTATCTGATTATCTCCGTAACGCATTGCATGTTTATTGTAAACATTCATGGTTTGGAAATTCAGCCAAACTTCATTTTCCAGATCAAATATGCTGTTATACCCGTCATTTTCCCCAAACATAAGCAGAAACCGGTTCAGATATATCTGGTCGCACCACCAGTAGTTACTTCCGGCATACAAAGACGTGGTAATGCCGAGAGAATCATTCAACAGCATTCCACGTGTATATCCTGCCAGCAGATACCCGTTTTGCAGGGGGAGAAGCTGATATCCATCGTAGGGATAAGTATTGGTATTTACGAATTGCCATTCCTGATTTTCGGAAAACAGGTATCGGTAAACAAAGCTTGTGCTGTAATTTGCATTAATCATGAGAAAGACATTGCCATTCATAACGTCGGTGATTTTAGCTGAGTCGATATTCCCCAGGTTCAAAGTCCAGACCACGTTTATATTTCCGGGATCCGAGGTGTCCAGTTTGGACAGCCAGAATATTGAGGAGGTATCTTTGCTGATAGTGTAGATACTGTTCTGCAGCACTTTGCTTACCGAAACCAAATGCCCTGTCAAACCAGCACAGCTTACCTGTTCAGGGTGGTTGGTCAGGGAGGCTGAAACATATACTCTGCGGTCATTGTCGAAATAGTAATAGTTCTCTCCAAGCCGGATGATGCTGACAAACCGGTTATTATAGTTGATGTAATCCCGGTCTGCCAGAACCGGTGCCTCGGTGCCATTCAGGATGTAGAGACTCTGGCAGTAACTTGTTTCATTATTACCGCCGTCAACATAACTGCCGATTACGCAAAAACCGTCATTCAGGAGTGAGGATCTGGTCGTAAGCGACAGGCTGTCGTCACTTTCCAGGAAATATTCATCTACTAACTGCAGACCCTCGGAAGGGTGATAAATATACTTATCCAATCTGTTATGCCAGGTCAGGGCATATAGGGTGTCTGTTCCGCAAGCCCGTGAATCCACATAGTATTGATTGCTGTAAAGCCGCTGTCCGAAGCTCATTGTTCCGTTGTCAAGTGAGCACACATCCACGTTATATGCTCCAAACGAGGCAAATCGTCCATCCGACAACGCCAGGACATTCTCCATCGAGGGGCTGCCGAAGTCTATGCCCTGTTCAGTGTGATAGTGCATTACGCCAGATAACCTAAACAACGATAATGCCATGGCAACGGTAACGAGTAGTCTGGATTTCACCATAAATCCTCCTGACAATTTAGCAAAGTAACTCTTTTTGTATCTATTAATACATTACTGAGAGATCTATTTCATAAACTTATAAATGATCATTTTTTACTTATATTGTGCCATTCTGTTATTGTCAAGTTCTAATTCAGTTTGGCATACCCCCCTTTATTTATACCAGCTTGATTTTCAATTGCCACGGTTCGGTTTTATCTGCTCTGTATGGTGATGTATCATAATGTGTGACGGAGCGGAAACACAACTGAATGACCTGACAGAGTCTGTAATA
>CAZNGW010000061.1:0-15504 GCA_964572925.1 uncultured Candidatus Cloacimonas sp.
TTGTAAACCTTTAGCTGATATGGCTTCTTGGCTCCCTGTAGTTCATAGAAGAGCGCATCTTTGGCAGGATTGGGATAAACACTTAGCTTTAGCGTTATTCCGGGGAGCGTTTCATCATCGTTGATTACGGGGATATTTGCGCTTCCCTGGGTAACTGGATTGGTCTGTCCTGCTCCAAAGAGCACCCAGTTGTTTACCCCATCGGGAAGGCGGCCAATGGAACGATCATCCACATTCAGGTCTGTTGCTTCTGTCCACACAAAACTATCAATCACCGTCTCCCCATCGGCAGCGATCAGATATACGGCATCAGCACCGCCGCCCAGTTTGTCATTTACGTGCAAAGGCCCTTGGTCAAGGTTTTCATCATACCATATTACCACATAACCATGTGGTGTGATAGTGGTAAGATCTGGGTATGATGTGGGGATTTGCGTCCAGGCGCTGATTCCGCTTGTGTAATGGCTGTCGGTCATATACATACCGCCGATATTGATGGCATAGTCATTGGGGTTGTAAATTTCTACCCAATCGTCCAATTCGCCGTTGGGATCAGGGAAAGAGGCATTTTTGGCCATGATCTCGTTAAACACCAATTCACCGGTATTAACCGGTCCGTCGATCGTAAAGAACTCGAATTCGGCACGAGGAGGAAAAAACATACCCTGAGAGCTGTTTTCAGCCCAGAAATAGTATTCAATGTTTCCGGATGATACTGGCACCGTGACTCCATAAGTAAGGTCACCAGCAGCACCATCGCCATGGGCACCGTCATCGAACATCTGGAAATAATTGAACTTATGGGCGTGATTCTGCCTGAAACCAAGCTGCACATAGTTTGCGTCGGTAAGAGTGACCGTGAATTGCAGGTCTTCTCCGGCCTGGACACTTTGGGGAGAATGGCTCTGGCTTACCAGACTTGGGACTGTTCCACTGAAATTGCTGTTGCTTAGTAACCAGGTGGCTCTTGTGTTCATTAGTTGGGTAATCCCGGGAACGGATTGCCCTCCCCCCGGACCACCTGATCCGCCTGAAACCGCTGAATTCAGGTTGGCTTGAAAGTTGGCATAGGTATAGAAGAAATTGGGATCAGCCTGAACATAGGGCCCACAGATGGCTTGCAACTCAGCAGCCCGGGTTGCATACCAGCCATTAGTGAAGTTCTCATTGATCATTGTGCGCAGATGAGCCAGATACATTTTTTTATATCGAGCGTTATTGTTAATGGCGTTCTTCAGCAGTAGGAAAGTATTACTGGTAAAGTTGCGCAGGGGGTTAAGCTGTTGCATCTGAGTGATGGTACCGCCCTGAAAGGCACCAAACGACATGTTTAAATCCCAAAGAAGGGGATTGATCCGGTTATCGGCATCGCTGAAGAGATAGAAATTGTGAAAAATGTTAATCGGGGAATCCAGATTCACTAAAAGGTTGTCGAATCCACACATCCAAAGGTTCTGATCCACATTCATCACTTCATCGATATTGGCGTAATCATTTTGCAGGGTATTGGTGAAATTGATCAGGGTATCCCAACCTTCATCCGACTCCAAATCGTAATAGGTGTCGTAGGAAGTCGGATCGGTTCCCAGATAACCCCAAACAGTAACTGCATTCATTGTATTTGTGCCGCATTTGAAGCGTGGCATACCCGAGCAATGGAAATGCTCATTCATAAAATATGAGTCTATATCTTGAACTGAAGTATATATACCGATTAGTTGATCGTTCACATATACATTGGCATAGTTTGCCTTGCAGGCTGGCATATATTTGCGGGCGATTTCATAGGAAAGTGTCTCACGGATAAAGGAAGGATCGGAAAAGCCGTTTGCCAGTTTGATGGTTCCATAGGGACCGAGGAGTTGATCCTCGATAATATGATCGAGCTTGATGTTGAAGGGATTTTTGTTGCGGTTGGCGCTATAGGAGCTGTTTCCTTTGTAGCGGACACCTACGCTGTCATAAGTAACGCCATTGATCACCGCGGTTCCGACCAGGCGTTCTTCGCTTTCATAAAGCTGATCCAGGATGGCATCCCAGTTGCTTTGCGTGAAATACAGATGAATATCATTCACCGTATTTATATCGTAAAAATCCTGCTGGGCAAACAGGCTTGCCGACAGGCAACCAAGCAGGCAGATCAGAAGGAGCATTCTGCTCATTTATCCTCCCTTGTGAGGTTATTTATCTCAGTATTCCATAATTGAAATACGCTCGCCGCTTGAAATCCCTGCATTTTATTTTAGGAGGAATGATTTAGTTTTTGGGATAAAAAAACCCCGGACTTAACTCCGGGGTTTTTGTATTCACTTGTTAACCTGTTAACCTGCTAACCTACTTCATCATTACCATTTTACGTTGCTGGCTGTTAGCTCCGTCGCTGAGGCGATAGAAGTAAACGCCACTGCCAACGCTGACACCGGAATTGTCTTTTCCGTCCCAAACCAGGCTATACTCACCTTTGTCCATCTTTCCGGAAAACAGGGATTTAACCAATTGTCCCTTAAGGTTATAAATGTTCAGTTCAAGCGTTTTGCTGTTTTGTTTCAGGCTGAAGCTGATCGTGGTTTCCGGATTGAAGGGATTGGGATGATTTTGCTTCAGGGCAAAGGTATTCAGTCCGGGAGCGCTGTTATCTGTTACGGCAGATCCCACTTCATTATCCACTCTTTGGGCATAGAGACCCAAGATTTCGGTTTTTCCGCTGGAGCGTCCATCTGCCCAAACCACGTAAGCAGTGGAACCGAGAGGGGCGGCCATGGGGTCATATTGTTGTTTTGCCACATTGCAAAGGATGTTTCCACCAGCATTCTGGCTGACCATTTCACCGTTTTCGCGGATATAGCGATAATAGATGTCGCTTTCGATTCCAAAGAAGTCCGTCCAGGCTACCAGATAGCCGCCATTACCATAGTTTTCCAGAGTGGGGTTGGACTGGGTGGAATCTTTTTGGACGATATAGTATCCTTGAGGACTCCAGAGAGCATCTCCGCTGAGGGAGTATTTTTGACCCATGATGTCGTGCATGCCGTTGATGTTCTCACACCAGGCAAAGGTGATTCCAGTGGAATTGCTGCTGATAGCTGGTTTTTCCTGTTCTCTTTGGTTATCAGCCAGATTAACTCCCAAGGGGTTCCATATCCGGGTTCCATTGGCAGCGACATGCTGTCCCCAGTAATTCAGGATAGAATCTCCACGCAGGTCTTTCCACATCATGAAGATTCCTTCAGGGGTTTTGTGAGCAACGGGAAGAAGCTGGATATTGGGCATATCAGCATAGGTAGAGGCTTTCAGACCTTCTTCCAGCCATCCGGTATCCGGACCGCCGTTTTCGTTCACTCTTTTCACCCAAATAGTCTGGGAGTTTTCGCTGGGATTAACTCTGTGCCAAACATAGTAGTTGTCAATCAGCCCATAGAGGGTGCACTCATTGTTCAGACTGGTTTGGGGCAGTGATGAGATCATTAAGCCGTCGGGTCCCCACATTTTTTGACCATTGGAGATTCTCTGACCATAAACGTGGAAGAAGAAGCTGGTGTTAATCTGATCGGAATTGGACCATCCAATGTAATATGAACCGTTATAATAGCTTATCTTGGGATCTTTTTGGCGCAGGGGATCGCTGTTTGTAATCTCCAGACCGGTATCACCCCACAGCCTTTCACCAGTCGGACTGATAAGCTGAGCATAGATCTTGGGGTTGTCGCCTCTGGCATCTTCCCACACTATGGCAACATGGTCATCATCGGTCACAATTGCATGGGGGGTTTGCTGTCCACCACCGACTGCTGTGGTAACGGGGCGGCCGTTGGTTTCGAGGTCAACGGTGCCATCATTGTTCAGGAATTGAAAATAGATGCGATAGCCGTCATTGGCAAAGCGGGTATCCTGCCAGATAATCACAGCATCGTTACTACGGGGCAGGATGAGATAGTTTTCTTTGGGAGTGTCGCCACTTAATCCCCAAAAAACTTCCTTTCCGTTTGGCTCAAGGAGGGCGGTTCCGGCTTCGTTATAAGCTTGATAATAGATCCCTGCACTACCGTTGCGCAGATCCATCCAGTTTACATAAACAGTGTTTCCAGCATATTTTACCAGGCTTCCGGTTTGTTGATTCAGCGCTGTGCAGACTGCTTTTCCATTGGCATCCCACAACGCAACACCGGTTGAGGAGAGATGTTGGGCATAGATATCGTCATTGGGCGAATTACCATTGCGAAGATCATCCCAAACCACGAAGCAGCCACCATTATCATCCGGGGACATACGTGGTCCGATCTGGGCAAATTCAGCAGTGCACAATGCGATTCCTTCATCAGCCCAAAGCTTGGTTCCAGCTGCAGAAATTTTCTGGGCAAAGAGATCGGGGTTCTGGGTATCCAGACGGTGATCTTCCCAAACAATTATAACTCCATTGTCGGAGGTTTTAGTAATACGGGGATTTAGCTGGGGTCTGGCCAATCCGTTGTGATCCGAATAGACTATCAGATAATCACCCCAAAGGGTCTGACCGGAAAGATTGATCTTTTGAGCATAGATATCAGGATCAGGATTGCGCTGGTCTTGCCAGGTAAACACAAATTCCCCACCCGAAAGGGCTGCCATCCTTACACCGGTTTGATTTCCGTCCACAGCACTAAGGGCAAGTGTATTGGGCCACACCATGGTTCCGCTGGCATTAAAACGTTTTGCATAAAGGTCTTCGGCACCCACATAGGAATGGGTGTAAGCGATAATCATTCCACCCTGTCCATCCGGAAGCATGGTATTCTGGATTTCGTCGCCGGTTCCATTGGCAATGGCGATCCCATTTACATCCCAAACAGGATTTCCGTTACCGTCCAGACGCTGACCATAGAGGTCTTTACTGGGATTGCGGTCGTCAACCCAAACGATGAATGCGCCTCCGGCATTGTCTGCTTCCATATTCAGGGCAATCTGAACTCCGGCATTGGTACAAACTGGTTTACCGCCTTGTGGCCACATCAGTTGTCCCTGGCCGTTAATTTTCTGGGCATAAACGTCTCCATCCAGATCACCGGAGAAATCTATCCAGGCCACGATATAATTATCATCACTGGTACGGGTGATTACCGGGTCTTCCTGGCGGTCAGGCTTTCCGTCAATGAGGACTGGTTCTCCCCAAACCAGGTTTCCTGAGGAGTCAACTTTCTGAGCCCAGAGGTCACGCTCTCCCAGCTTGGTATCCGACCAAACATAGATGGCACCTCCATCGGGGGTGTCGATTCCGGTGCGGAACCATTCGATATTTACTCCTTGCCGGATGGCAATCGCAGTATCCCAAGCCAGGGTTGCCGAGAGCAAGCCCAAGCAGAAAGTGATTGCCAATAATATCGCTAACTTCTTCATATCTATCTCCTTACGTAATTTACGGATAAACCGGGGACAGGATAGCATCTGTCCTCGCAAACGATATATGCAAGAAGCTTTCCAAACCTGCATTCTTTGTTCAGTTTTTCTTTCTGAGCCTTCAATTGGCAGGATGGAGTTATGCTCTGACAGATCACTTCCTCGTTCCCTTTTCCCCTCGCTGCTTCCACTGGAGTCCCACCCGCCTTCCACCCTTATGGAATGAGGGAGGGTTGCGGGAGGATGGGGCGTGGACAAGGGCCGGCGAGGAAGGAAGCAGACAGCTTAATTCTGGTCGGAACTGCAAAGAGAGTTTGGGGATGGGAAAACCACTCTTTCCTGCAGCCGTCGGGACACGGGTTCAATGCACAGAAAACCTGCATTTGCATAAATATACTTTGACAAAAAGCGGGGTTCGGAAAACTTTGTAAGACTTGGCTGATATTGCGCGACAGGCGAAGCTTATCTATCTGAAGGGATAGGAGTTACGCAATCCGTAGCGGACGGTGAATGCTGTTCGTAAAGCCACCAGCAAAGGAACCTAAAAACAAAGAGAAGATGAAGTGTTTTCAAAACTTAAGCTAATCACTGGCAATGCCAATCGTCCTTTGGCAGAGGAAGTTGCCCGTCATGCGGGAATTCCTCTCGGGGATATCGATCTATTCAAATTCTCGAATGATGAATCCTTTGTAAAGATTAACGACAATGTGCGCGGTGCAGATGTTTTTGTGATCCAGCCGACCAGCTATCCGGTAAATGACAATTTGATGGATTTGCTGATCATAATAGACGCCCTGAAAAGGGCTTCCGCCCAGCGGATTAATTGCGTGATCCCCTATTATGCCTATGCCCGGTCTGATAAAAAAGACCAGCCCCGGGTTCCGATCACCGCAAAACTTGTGGCTGATTTGATCACAGTTGCCGGAGCTGACCGCGTGATAACCGTCGATCTGCATGCCGAGCAGATTCAGGGATTCTTTGACATCCCGGTGGATCACCTTTTCGCCATCCCCAGTTTTGCCAGATACTTTAAAAGCATCATGCAGATGGAAGACATCGTGGTGGTTTCTCCCGATTCGGGTGGAGCCAATCGAGCCCGGGCTTTGGCCAAACGTTTGAACTGTGGTCTGGCCATTGGCGACAAGCGTAGAAGCGGAAATGACGACAAGGCGGAACTGCTTAATATCATTGGCGACGTATCCGGAAAAACGGCCATCCTCTTCGATGATATCATTGATACGGGCGGAAGCCTGATCAAAGTGGCCAACGCCTTGCAAAAACAAGGCGTGAAACGGGTTTTTGCCGCTTGCACCCATGGTGTTTTGAGCGGTAATGCAGTTGCCAATCTGGAGCAGTCTCCCATTGAAAAGCTCTTTATAACCAATACGATAGCCCTGAACGATGAAAAGAAAAATTGCAACAAGATAGTTCAGCTTTCGATAGCCGAAATGCTGGCCATAGCGATCAAAAAGATACACATAGAAGAGTCAATAAGTATATTATTTAGATAAGAGATGGAGGAATAAATGATATTTACTCTCAAAGCCACCCCCAGAACCACGGTAAGAAAATCCGACCTTACCACTCTCAGAGCCGGAGGAATGATCCCGGTCGTTATCTACGGACCTGGAAAAGAAAGTCTCTCGGCTGCCATAGTGAAAAGCGAATTTACCCAAATGTATAAAAAGAGCTTTTCCGAAGTAAGCTTCTGGGAAATTGAACTGGATGGAAAGAAATTCCATACCATATTGAAAGACAAGCAGATTCATCCGGTAAGCCGCGATTTCCTGCATGTGGATTTCATGATAGTGGAAGCCGAAGCCCTGATCGAACTGGAGATTCCCATTCACTTCACCGGAGAAGCCATCGGAACCAAAGAAGGCGGTATGCTGGAAATCATGCAACGCCATATCAAGATTGCCTGCAAGTCTTCCGATATTCCCGAAGAGCTTGTTCTGGATGTCAGTAAACTGAAAGTGGGTGAATCCCTGCATATCAGCGATCTTCCCCAAGGCAAATGGCAAGTGAAAGACCATGCCGAAGTAGCTTTGGTGGTGGTGCATCCCAAGAAGAAAGAAAGCCAGAAAGAAGCTGAACCCGCAGCTCCGACTCCCGAAGCCTGACCCCGTTATAGGCCATGAAACTGGTTATCGGACTTGGCAATCCCACTTCCGAATATGCCAATACCCGGCACAATATCGGTTTCATTTGTCTGGATGCCTGGGCTGATCAGCATGGTAAAAACTGGACGCATGATCGCGAATTTGACTTTATTCAGCTGAGTGGAACGGTTCTGTTAAAACCTAATACCTGGATGAACCGTAGCGGAATTGCCCTGGCCGAAGCTCAAAAACGCTGGAAACTGAGCGATATTCTGGTAATTTACGATGATCTGGAATTGGACACAGCGGTCCTCAGGCTCAGAAACGGTGGCGGAGACGGTGGTCATAATGGGATGAAGTCCCTTTTTACCATCAAAATGCCTGATGAGATCAAACGGATACGCATCGGAATCGGCCGCGACAGTTCGTCTGCCGCTCACGACCATGTGCTTTCGGAGATCACGGAAAGCGAACTGGAAAAGCTGAAACCGGTCATTAACCTGACGGTGAAACTTACCGATACTTTTATACGCCATGATTTCAACCAAGTGTTGAATGAATATAGTACATGGAAAAAATCCTATTCTGTGGCAAAAAGCAACGGAATCATTAGTCCAAAGGAGGAAAATAATGACCAAGGATTATGAACTGATGGTTATCCTCACTCCCAAACTCAATGCCGATGAAGCAAACAGCATGAACGAAAGTCTGCTGAACATCGTGCGTGAGAATGGCGGAGAGATCATCAAAACCGACCCCTGGGGCAGGCGCATGCTGGCCTATCCCATCAACAAGGTTCAAGAAGCCTATTACTTCGTAAACTACTTCAAGCTGGACAGCCTGGCTGTGAAGAAGATCAAGGCTCTGTTCAATATCAACGAGAACATCCTAAGACACATGTTTATAGTTCGTGGCTAACACAAAGAGGTGAACATGGCAGACCTTAAGCTTAAACTTCCGCGTTTGAACCGCTTCATTGCCAGCGGTCGAATTGCCAACGAGATCGAATTGAAATACACCCCAAAAGGAACCCCCGTGGTGCGTTTCACCCTGGCCAACGATCGCAGCTACAAAGACGAATCGGATCAATGGCAGCAAGTTACCAGTTGGATCGATTGCGTGGCCTGGAACAAATGGGCAGAATACCTTGCCAACCAAACCCACAAAGGTAGCCCCGTGCTTGTCGAAGGCAGAGTGGAGACCCGCAGTTGGACAGACCAGAACAATAACAATCGAAAAAGTACAGAAGTAATAGTGGAAACAATTCAAGTGCTCGAATGGAAAGCCAGAGAAGATGGCTCGGGATCGCATGAGGAAGACGTTCCACTACCCCCCGAAGAATCAGCCCCACATGCTGCTACCAGCGATGACGTTCCCTTTTAGGAGATGAAACAAGATGAACATGATCGACAAAAAGAAAAAATTCACCCGCAAAAAATATTGCAAATTCTGCGCTAACAAAGATCTGCAGATAGATTACAAGAATCTGGATATCATGCGTCAATATACCTCTGACGTAGGCAAGATCGAAGCTGCCCGCCTTACAGGCACCTGCGCCAAACATCAACGCAAGCTTACTGCCGAGATCAAACGCGCCCGTCAGATGGCTTTAATCCCTTACGTAGTAGAGTAAATGATCCTTTATCCCCTGATCCTGGGAATCCTGAGTATGCTAAGCCCCTGGCTGGGGATTGTGCTGCTTCTGAGCTTTGCGGCGAAAAGTATCAAACTCAGCCTGACCAAGCCGTTGCAAAGCCTGATGCTTTTTTTCCTGGCTCCGGTCACAGTGTTGATTCTGGATTCCGATCCTGCCATCCGCATTATGGCTCTGGATGCAATATTTGGAGCCGGTGTGGTTATCCTGGTTTTTCTGATAACCCTGAAAAGAAACCATGTGTTAAGCGAGTCCCTGATGCTATCCTTTCTTGCCATGGCTGCTTATGGAGTTTTGCGATTTCAGTTTTTCGGGGCATATCAGAACCAGCTTTTTGATCAGGGAATAGCTACCCTTAAACAGCAGTTTTCCACTATGCTTGATTTAACTGTGCTTGAACAAATGTTACCCGTATGGAAATCGGTGTTGCCGTCAGTGTGGATTGTGTCGCAAGGGCTGGCACTCCTCGTGGGATACCTGCTTTTCATCAGAATGCTGCAGGTTCCCAATACAATGCAAAACCTGCGTTTCCCCGCACTCTACAATCTCTTGGTAATTGCTGTTTTACCACTCTACCTGTTTGAACAAACCAAGGTGCTAAGCATCAATGCCCTGATCGCCCTTTGCTTCATCCCGCTATTGCAGGGAATCTCTGTAATGTGGAACCGGTTGGGCATTATCTTCAGCAATCGTATCCTGATTGGCATCTTGATGATAATCATCACCATATATGCCAGTATCCTGCTCGTCCTTGTGGGCTTTGCGGATATGTGGCTGTCACAAAGAAATTCAATTCCTGGAGGAACCACGGCATGAAAGTAATTATGCTGCAAACCATAGAAAAAATTGGCAAACAGGGCGAAGTAATAAACGTGAAACGCGGTTTTGCCAGAAATTATCTTACTCCCCGCGGACTTGCTATATATGCAACTCCTGCAAACCTTAAGAAACTTACAGTAATTCAATCTAAACTCGCCGATCAAGAACAAAAGATACTGGCTGAGCTAAAAAACCTTGCCGAAAAAATAGCTGCCACCAAACTGGTCTTCGTGCGTAAATTTGATGAACACGGCAGCATGTTTGGTTCAGTTTCCGAACTGGACATCGTGCATGGCCTGGCTGAACAAGGCATCACCCTGCATAAAAGCGCTCTTGCTATGGATAAACATTTCAAGGAGCTGGGTGAAGTGTCGGTTCCGGTTCGTCTGCATAAAGAGATCAGCACAAACCTGAATATCGTCATCGAGCAAGAACAAGAATAAACCATGGAGGTATCCATGTCCGATACTATGTTCAAGATTAAACAGATCGTAAGTCTGGTTGTCTTCATCGGGGCTCTATCCCTGATGGGAATGATAACCAATCAGCCATTGATGATCCTGGCCTATGCGGCATTTTTCCTTGCCGTAGTGGTAGTGATGTATTTCCTGATGCGGAAACAGCAACGCCATTTTGAGCTGACCAAAGAATCTTCGCCCCTCTTTAAGAAAATTGTGGGCTATGTGCTAATGGTTATAGCTTTGGTCGCCCCAGCGCTTATTACGGTTCGCAGTTCAGTGATCAACCTGCCACAAAGCTTCAGCCTGGGCGCTGCCTTGGGTTCTGTTCTCGGGGTAACGGCAGTTTTCCTGGCGTTGATCCTGATTGCCGTTTATCTGATCAACTTCAAGGGAAACGAACTCAGCAAAAGGATCATCGGGTATGTCCTGTTCATTCTGGGAGCAGCCATTCCCGGAATCCTGATGAGCAGGATAGACAGCACCACCACAGGCATTGGCTCGGTTTATTACGTAGCCATGGCTGTGCTGATTCTTGCATACAACGGCTTTGGCTTCATTGTAAACAAAGAATAGAACACATTAAGAACTACCTGAATTTCCTGCTGCCGGTTGATAATACCGGTGGCAGGTTATTTGCTTGAGAGATGAGCTTTCATTCTTTGAACAATGCTAGTGATAATGTTCTCTATCGCCTGGCGGGTGAAAAGTATCAGCGCTTCGTGCATATTTTCCTGGCTTGGAAAAAGGTGGTGGGTGAGCTTCTGGCCAGCCGGTCTAATCCCCTCAAGCTGGAACATAATACCTTGTTCGTCGCCGTGCAAAACAACACTTGGATGCAGGAACTGCTGCTTTTAAAAAGTGACATCTTGAGTAAATACAAAAACATTTTTCAGGAGGAGATTGCCGAGCTTGTCTTCGTGCTTGTCAGTCCAAAAAGAAAATGCAAAAAACGCAAATAGCCCCTTCCCTGTTATCAGCTGATTTTGGACGTCTGGCAGAAGAAATTGGGTCTCTGGAAAAAGCCGGGGCCGATATTCTGCATTTGGACGTTATGGATGGTCACTATGTGCCTAATCTCAGCTTTGGTTTCCCTCTGATTCACAAGATCAGAGCCCTCACCAAGCTTCCCTTGGATGTGCATCTGATGGTTACCAATCCCGGTTTTCACGTTCCCCGTTTAATCGAAATAGGGGTTCAGATGATCAGTTTTCACCAGGAAACGGAATATCACAGCCATCGTTTGGTTAATCTGATCAAGAGCAACGGGATTAAGGCAGGACTGGCTCTGAATCCTGCTGTCCCGGTTAACACGCTTGACAGTATCATTTCCGAACTGGATTTTGTTTTGATGATGAGTGTGAATCCTGGCTATTCCGCCCAGCCGTTTATAGAATCGGTTGTCAGCAAGATCAGAGCTATGAAAGATATGCGCATAGCCAAGGGCAACGAATTTTTGATAGAGGTGGATGGCGGAGTTTCCGCTGCAAATGCCTCAACTTTGAAACAAGCGGGAGCGGACATTCTGGTCTCAGCTTCGTATATCTTTAATAACAGTAGCTACTTGCAGGCGATCTCGAGTTTGCGTGATTCCTGAAACTGCCATGATTTGAAGGAGCGTATCCATGTTTAATAGCCTCTCCGAAAGGCTCGATAAAATATTCCGTAATCTGAAGGGTGTAGGTTATCTCACCGAAGATAACATTAAGGCAAGTATGCGCGAGATACGCATGGCCTTACTGGAAGCGGACGTAAATTTCAAGATAGTGAAGAACTTTGTTTCCGAAGTGGAAAAACGTGCTCTGGGTGCTGAAGTTCTGAAATCCCTTACTCCCGGTCAACAGGTTGTGAAGATTGTCCACGAGCAACTGATCAGCCTAATGGACACTGAAGGCTTCGAGTTTAAAGTATATAACAACAGACTGACCAAAGTGATGATGGTGGGACTGCAGGGTTCGGGGAAAACCACAGCCTGCGCCAAACTGGCAGCTCTCTATCGGAAAAAAGGCATCAAACCGATGATGGTGGCTTGCGATGTATATCGTCCTGCGGCAATTGATCAGCTTAAAATTCTGGGGAAGCAGATAGATATTCCTGTGATCAGCGAAGATAGCAAAGACGTTTTAAAGATTGCAGACAAAGCACTGACTGAGGCAAACAAGGATTTTAGCAACCTTCTGATCTTCGACACTGCAGGCAGACTGCACATCGATGAAACCATGATGGACGAAGTGGCAAGACTGAAGGCGCATGTTAAGCCGGATTATATCTTCTTCGTTGCCGATGCGATGACCGGTCAGGATGCTGTGAACGTGGCCAAGGAATTCTATGCCAGGCTTGCTTTCGATGCGGTTATCCTTACCAAGCTGGATGGCGATGCCAGAGGCGGTGCAGCTCTTTCCATCAAAGCAGTAACCGAACGTCCTGTAGCCTTTGTGGGCATCGGCGAGAAGATCAGCGATCTGGAGATATTCTATCCAGATCGGATGGCCAGCCGGATTTTAGGAATGGGCGATGTGCTTTCCCTGATTGAAAAGGCCGAAGAGGCCATGGATATGGAAGCAGAAGCCAAGCTGGCCAAGAAGATGCTGAAAAACCAGTTCACGCTGAATGACTTTTTGAAGCAACTGCAGAGCATCAAGAAAATGGGTCCACTGGAGTCTGTCATTAGAATGATCCCGGGTCTCGGATCCAAGCTTCCCGCTGACCTGAAAATTGACGACAAGGCTCTAAAACATGTGGAGGCAATAATCCAATCCATGACCGACAAAGAACGCGAAAGACCGGAGATCATCAATGGAAGCCGCAGATTACGGATTTCCAAAGGCTGCGGACGCAGTGTAACCGAAGTTAACAGGTTACTGCGTCAATTTGAGGACATGAAAAAAATGATGAAGAAAATGAGTACTCCCCAGGGCATGAAACAGATGGAAAAACTAATGGGTGGCAAAGGGCCTCAGATGTAGGCTGCATACCCTTTTATACAGGCGGATGTCAAATCCGCCTTTTTTCATTTCGTCGTTTTGGCAAGCGACGGTTCGGAATCCTGGAGTAGGGGCTTCGCAAATCGTTTCTCACTCCCTATCCCAGAATCTTGCATAGAAGCAAAAGTGGTAGGATCGGTATGCTATGCTACAAAACGAAAAACCCGATGTATAACGCATCGGGTTTAATATCGAAAGATCTGCACTCTTATTCTTCGGTTTCTTTTTCTTCGGGTTCTTCTTCCTGGGCTTCTTCGCTTTTTACTTCGACGCTAACGTCCACAGCGTTTTTGGCCAGTTCAGGATAAAAGTCGTCGATATACTCTTTAACAGTGTTATCGATATCGTTATGTTTATCCAAAATTTCCTGACTGAAAAATACCTTGACTGTAGTAGTGTTAAGTGATTGATTAATATTTACCTTGGGCATTTCTCCATATACATTATTGAGAAATTCGGGGAGGCCTTTGGACAGCTTAACGGTTCCATTGATTTTTTTATAGGCTTTCAGACCGAAATGGGCTGCCAGAGCGGTGCCACCGATCACAAGAATCGCTTTGAAGAACTTTTTCATTGTCTATACCTCGCTTATCTTTATTTGTATATGGATTTGATCTTTCCCCAGCTACGATTTTGAATAAATTTCGGTTGCTGGATGCTGATGTCATTTGCGGTAACCGGCCCCAAAGCGAACTCACTGAATCCGTATACCACGATCCCGGTAATTGCACTGTACTGCGAAGCGTTTCCAGAAGGGATTTTAGCGCCGAACAGGTCTGCGATCACCATACAGGTTCCACTGCCATCAGTTACAGGAAGCTTGCCACGCATGGTTTTGCCTGTGGATGGAGTAACGTTTCTAAGCTGCACATAGACGCCTTCATAAGCTTCGGCTTCGTCAGAACGGGATAACTGACCAGAAGTAAGAAGCAAAGGTTGGGGCAGGGGATTGTTGCTGCTGAGGATGCGGGTTTGAGAGATGTCTTGCAGGCAGGTCATTCCATAGAATTCCGAGACTATTCCGGTAACTTTCACCCAATCTCCGGTTTGAATCCTGGCACTTCTATCAAGGATTAAGATGCCGCGCCAAGGGCCATTCAAACGTTCATTGATGAAATATCCCGCATCACGGTAGCCAGTAGCAGTTACGATGCCTTCCAGAGAAAGCGATTTTCCGGTGTATCGGGATGGATATGTCCCATCCATACCGGATGAGGCTGTAAACTGCACATCATATATGGATACAGCTCCGGCTATGGCTGCAAAGCACATTAGCAGGCTTATCAGTAATAAGGTCTTACGCATACTTTACCTCTATAGGATACAACTATCATATCCTTATATCTTGTCAAGCTAAATCGCAGCCAATTTTCAAACTTTTTTTATTTTTTATGCTGCTTAAGCCTGGCTCAAGCGGAATCATATCCCTATCATATCGCTTTCATACCACACGATCATGTGGTATGCAAGGGACAGATAAAAGATCTGATTACCAGCAAGGCGATAATAACACATTAATAAAATAACCTGTTTCCAAATTCTAACAAGGCACTAATATTAATCTACGGACATGAGGCTTTATAAACGTAGAAAAAAAGGTTGACACATGTAAAATGAAAATAAAAGATGTTTTATGAGTGTTTTAACTGCTTTATAATTAGTGAGGATGTATGCGTAACGCCACTATTATCAGTGTTCTGCTGCTGCTGACCATTTGGACTGTATTGAATTCGCAGTATACTTATATGGATCTTAATCTGCCAGGAACTTATGGCAGTATGGTCAGTTTTGGTGATTATAATCAGGACGAAGATCTGGATATGGTTCTCAGTGGCTCGGTTGAAATGTCGGGACTTGGTCAGACTTACTTGTTTGATAATCAAGGGAATTTTAACTTTACTGCTGTAAATCCTCCCTTTATGGACGTATTTCACAGTTTTGTGGATTGGACAGATTATAATAATGACGGTTATCTGGATGCAATTGTTTGTGGGGTTCCGTATTTGAATGCCAACCCTGTAACCAAAGTTTACAAGGGATTGATGAACGGTCAATTTATTGAGATTCCGCAAACCTTCGTGGGTGCCGATAATGCCAGTGCAGAATGGGGAGATTAT
>CAZNGW010000062.1:0-3705 GCA_964572925.1 uncultured Candidatus Cloacimonas sp.
CATAGATTGTGAGTAACGAGGGATATCAGATGCCCTCAAACAACCAGAGAAACAAGGAGTTGGAATTTACACCAACATTTGGGATTCAACAATTAAATCAACTATCTTATAGAAGGAGATAATTATGAAAGCACTTGGCTACATCCTAATATCCATTGTTATGTTTATCGCATTGGGTTGTACTTATTTGCCGGTTAACAGAATCGAATATCCTTGGAGCAGGTCCTTAGGAGATAGTAACGTTTGGTTGCAGGCAAAATCTTCGTTAAAAGTCTCAGTTCAAGGGGAAACACTACCTTTGATTAGTCAAGAAAACCTCACGGCAGATAATGTTAAAGTAATAGCGCAGTCATTACTTGAGAGAAGAGGGTTTAATTTATGTGATAACAACATGTATGAGTTAAAAATAAGATACAAAACCAGTAAAGAATCAAAGACAGCATCAAGCGAGTCTGTTGCAACTAAGTCATTGATCTTAGGATTTAATTATCAATCCAGTTTTGGCGATGGAGTGTCAATTGCTCAAGCTGTAAGTGCTTTGTCTTTAAACAATTATAAATCTATTGTGACAAACCACAAGTATGACTACGATTCATACTGTCATGTACTGGCTTTTGAGCTTACAGACAAAGCAAACACTCAGTTATGGAAAACAGATGTAACCTGGCAATCTACTCAGTTAGATATATTTGATAATATTATTCCTGCTATGCAGACTGTTTTTTCTGCTCTCCCTTCGAATTCAGATTTTGTCCCTAATGTTAGGAGAATAAAGAACGAACGAGTTAGCGACTTTTTTCAGACATTTATCGCCTCGTCGTACTATTTCTCTCCAGCATTACCATATAAAACCATGTTCAATAACCTTTGGAGTAACAAATATCAACAAATAAATAACAGTACTGCAGCATATACTGGTATATACGATTCTTATGCTATACTTGCATATCTGGACTTATTGCAAACTGCCGAATTTGCACTACCAGGAAGCGATCCAAACAAATGGATAAAACCATTGGACCCAAACATATGGAAAGTTGTTATACTTGGCGGTAAATATACGATTGGTGATGATAAAAAGATCGTGAATGTTCTTATCAATCTTACTTCGTCCACGAATGGTTATACAGTTTCGAAATGTAGATTGGTAACTGATTCTGAGTATGCTAGTTATTTGTCATTAATGAATACTTGGAAACAGGTTTTAGCAAGTTACTATAACTTTTATCAATGATTAATGCATTGTAGCTAAGAATAAACATATGTTCTATTACGATACATAACAACCATCCAGTGTCATAGCCTATACAAGCCTAGGTATAAGTACTAAAGACCATAAAGTAATAGTTTCCTACGATTATAGCTCAACAAAGCGAAACTAAGGTGGGTCATCATTTTTGCCCTTGACTGAAAATGACCAATTTGCGAAACTGCATTCTCGTGTAAAATCCATTAAGGAAGGATCAATGACCTTAGCCGATATAGTCAAGCTTCTGGATGCAGAAGTGCTTGGGGAAGAAGTGGATCTGGAACGGGAAGTGCCTTGCGCCTTCGCTTCCGATCTGATCTCAGATATTCTGATGTGCACCAAGGAACCAACCTTGTTGCTCACCGGGCTCACCAACAACCAGGTGATCAGGCTTTCGGATATGATAGACCTGATCGGAATAGTTTTTGTGCGGGGTAAGCGTCCCCTGGCGGATGTGATCGAAATGGCAGAGGAAAGAAAGCTGCCGATACTCGCCACCAAAATGACCCTGTTCCGTTCCAGCGGGATTCTGTATAATGCCGGGCTTAGAAGCTGTAAAATCTGAGATGGCGGAATACTGGAACATTGCTCCCGGATTTGAACAGCGGGTGCAGGATTTCTTTGCCCAAACCTCCGAAGCCGAGGTAACCCTGGAATTCACCATTCCCGAAAAAGATTTCAATGCTGCCGGTAAAGGTTCTTCCGAAGTGAAGAACCTGCTGAAACGCCTGGGGGTAGATTCGGAAATATTGCGCAGGATAGCGGTTGCCAGCTATGAAGCTGAAATCAACGTTGCCGCTCACTCGGTGGGCGGAAAAATGCTCAGCAGCATCTACGACGAAGTGATACACATCCGCTTCCTGGATAATGGCCCTGGCATCGCAGACATAGAACAGGCAATGGTTCCGGGTTTTTCCACAGCCGATGATCTGGTTCGGGAATTTGGCTTTGGAGCCGGTCTCGGACTGCCCAACATCCAAAAAAACAGCGATGCCCTGCACATTGAATCTGCAGCAGGACAGCCTACTTTGGTGGAGTTTTTGGTATTTTTCTAAGATAGATAAAACTATGAGCGAAACAAAATACTTTCATGCCATCCGCATTCTGGAAGATAACTGTACCGGCTGCACAGCCTGTGTGAGGGTTTGTCCCACTGAGGCGATCAGGGTGCGTGACCGCAAGGCATATATAGATCCCAATCGCTGCGTGGACTGCGGTAATTGCGTAACGGTCTGCCAGTTTCACGCTATCATCCCCAGCAGCGATCCCCTTGATATCATCCACAGATTCAAATATAAGGTAGCGATCATTTCTTCCAGTTTCTTTGGCCAATTCACTGAGGACATCAGCTATGGGGTGGCCAAACAGGCTGTTCTGGAACTGGGTTTTGATGAAGTGGCGGAAGAAGCCATGGTAACGGAATTCATGATCGGAATGATCAGGGATTACATCCGTGCTAATCGCGAAAAACGCCCGATTCTAAGCAGCAACTGTCCTGCCGTGGTGCGTTTGATCCAGGTAAAGTTCCCCTCCCTGCTTCCAAACCTTTTCCATCAGGAAGCCCCGATGAGCATCCTTACCCGCTATCTACGCGAAAAGATAGCCAAAGACAGAAATATCCCTGACAATGAGATTGGCATATTCCTGATCGTTCCCTGTGTAGCGCATGTAACTGCGGTTCACCAACCCGAAGGCGCCTATAAACATCTGCAGGATGGCGCTTTTTCCACCGGGATGATCTATGGCAAGGTACGTGAACTGGTAAAAAAGCTGCAAAACGATCCACAGAGTATCGAAACCTATCCCAAAGGCCTTACCTGGGCTCTTTCCGGGGTTCAGGCTGAACTGGTGGATTGCGAAGATATCCGTGCCCTTTCGGTAAACGGTGTGGAAAACGTGATCGAGATACTTTCCCGGGTGGAAGACCATTATTTGGATCAATATGACTACATTGTGCTGCGAACCTGCACCAATGGCTGTGTGGGCGGTTGTTTGAACGTGGAAAATCCCTTCGTGGCAATGAGCAGAATCAAGAAAATGATCAAAGAAGGCGAGGAACGCGAGATAAACGTAGATAACCTGAAACAACTTTATGACAAAGGCGAATTTGCCGTGGTTCCCCTTACGCCCCGTCCGATCATGGAACTGGACAAGGACATCAAGAACGCAATTAAAAAAATGAAACAGATCAATGAATTCCTAACCATGCTGCCCGGTTTGAATTGCAGTGCCTGCGGTAGTCCCACCTGCTATGCCCTGGCCGAAGATATCGTAAACGGCAAAGCCACCATCGATGATTGTGTTGTGCTGCTAAAAAGGCATAGCAAGGAAGAAGATGAGAACTGAGAAGATTCAAGGGCTCATGAATATGGTAACCTTCTTTATTCCTCATTCTGGGCTTGACCCGGAATCTCCCGAAGATAATGGAGATTCCTGCTTTCGCAGGAATGAGGTAG
>CAZNGW010000062.1:3805-15108 GCA_964572925.1 uncultured Candidatus Cloacimonas sp.
GAGAAAAGTATTATTTTCCTCATTCCGGGCTTGACCCGGAATCTCCCGAAGATAATGGAGATTCCTGCTTTCGCAGGAATGAGGTAGTGAGAAAAGTATTATTTTCCTCATTCCGGGCTTGACCCGGAATCTCCCGAAGATAAAGGAGATTCCTGCTGTCACAGGAATGAGGGGATAACATTATTATTAATATGAGGATAGATAGATGATATTACTGAGTGAATACCTGAAAGCGATCAATGGAACCAATCACACACCAGCTTTGAAACCCGCTGAAGTTGAGCTTACCGGAGCCTATGTGTGCGACATGCTTAGCGATGTTATGGGTTCTGCCAAGCCAGGTCAAGCCTGGATTACCATCATGAAGCACCTGAATGTGATTGCTGTTGCTTCCATGACCGGTATCCCGGCAATCATTTTTGCCAAAGGCAATATTCCCGATGCAGCGGTAATCGACAAAGCCACCGAGGAAAATGTTCTGTTGATCTCCAGTCCGCTTTCCACCTTTGAGCTGGCTGGTAAGCTATACCAAATGCTACAAGGATAATACGTTACAGCTAATGCGCTGGTATCGCGCCGACCTCCATATCCATTCAGTCCTTTCGCCTTGTGGGGGCCTGGAAATGTCTCCCCGGGCTCTGGTCAAACGTTTGAAAGACTGTGGGATAAACTGGTTTGCCATTACCGATCACAATAGCCTGGCAAATTGTCCGGCTTATCAAAAGGTAGCGTTGTCCGAAGGCCTGGCTTTTAGCTGGGGGGTGGAGATTCAAAGCTCGGAAGAGATCCATATTCTGGGTTATTTCGATTCTCCCGAAGCAGCCTGTGAGTTTGATAACGAACTGTATAACAGCCTATTGCCACTGGATAACGACCCTGATTTTTTTGGTGATCAAGTTATCATTGACGAAAATGAGAACATTTTAAGAGTGGAACAACGTGCCCTGATCAATTCGTCTCAGTGGGACTTAAACACTGTGGTGGAAAAGGTGGAATCCTTTGGCGGACTTGCAGTTCCGGCGCATATAGACGCCTGTGTGAACAGCATTATCAGCCAGTTAGGATTCATCCCTGAACAGCCTGTATTCCAACTTTTGGGGATAACTGCCGGTCTGCATGTGGATGAATGGCTGGGGCAAAGACCATATATCAGGCATAAAAGTATGTTGCGTGCCTCAGATGCGCACTATTTGAGTGACATCGGAACGGGATTCAGCGATATTTTTGTGGCCGCACCCACCGTTTCCGAGCTTGTAAAAGCAGCCGGTGGAATTGACGGACGTAGTATTAATATAAAACAAAATATATGAAAAACAAGGAGGAGTTTATGACTCCCGTCCCTCAAAAGCAGAATGAGCTTTATGACAAGCTGAAAGCTGTCATTGACGAAAAAAAGAACCTTCGTAATCCCCTGATTGAAATCCTCCGTACCGCCCAGGAAATCTTTGGTTACCTGCCGGTTGAAGTACAGGAATTCATAGCCAACGAGATGAACGTTCCGGCCAGCAAGATCTATGGCGTGGTTACCTTTTACAACTTTTTCTCCATGACCCCCCGCGGAAAGTATATGCTGAACGTTTGCACCGGTACCGCCTGCTACGTTAAGGGCGCACCGCGCCTAATCCAGATGATCTCGGATCAGCTTGGCATAAACATGGGCGAAACCACTGAAGACGGGCTATTTACCATGAGTGCAGTCCGCTGTGTTGGCGCTTGCTCCCTGGCGCCTGTATTTGTGATAGGCGAAGATACCTTTGGACGTATCGAGAACAAGGATAAGATCGCAGAAATCCTGAAGCGCTATCAATAAACGGATTAGTAATGCAAGATATCTCATTGCACCTGCTGGATATCATCGAAAATTCCGTGCGTGCCGAAGCCAGAAACATCAAGGTGCGGGTGATCCGCAACGTTTTAAAAAACCGGCTGCGGATTATCGTGGAAGATGATGGAGTGGGGATGGATTCGCAAACTCTGGCCATGGCTCAAAATCCCTTTTATACCTCCAAGGAGGAAAGGGAAAAGAAGGTGGGGCTTGGCATTCCGCTTTTTAAGCAGAATGCGGAAGCTACCAACGGATGTTTCAAGATGGCAAGTGAACCAGGCTTCGGAACGGTGCTGACCGTGGATTTTGAACTGGATCACATCGACAGAATGCCCCTGGGCAATCTGAAAGACACGCTGCTCGGTGCCATTATCGGGCATCCTGAAGCAGATTTTGACATTAACCTCATCACCCGTGAAAAAGGCTGTGAACAGAGCTTTCACTTTGACACTGCAGCCATTAAGGAAGAACTGGGTGACATACCTTTGACCTATCCCGATGTAATAGAATACATCGATCAATCATTACAAGAAGGAATACAAAATACAAGTATGGAGGATGTCTGATGAAAACACTCGCAGACCTCAAGAAAATCCGTGAAAAAGCTCAGGAAGAAATGAAGCTTCGCGGCGGCAATGTCCGCATCAAAATCGTGGTAGGGATGGGAACATCCGGAATCGCGATGGGTGCACGTGAAGTGATGAAGACCTTTCTGGAAGAGATCGCCAACCGCAACCTTACCGATGTGCTGGTTACTCAAACCGGCGAAAAGGGCTTGTCCTCAATGGAACCTGTGGTAGACCTGATCGAAGAAGGCAAGCCAAAGGTTACCTACGGTAACATGAGCCCGGAAAAGGTGAAAAAAGTAGTTGTAGAGCACATTGTTAATGGCCGAGTCGTCTCCGATTATGTAGTTGCCACCGGTAACTGATTTGGAGGAGCCAACATGTCTTTAAAACGAATTGACCTCTTGATCTGTTGTGGATCCGGATGTGTAAGCGCCGGCGCTATGAAGATCAAGGAACGCTTTCACGAGGTTTTGCAAGCGAAAGGCCTCGTAAACGAGATCAACATCATCGAAACCGGTTGTATGGGTCCCTGCGATTATGGCCCAGTGATGGTGATCTATCCAGAAGGCATCTTCTATAAAAAGGTTACTCCCGATGATGTGGACGAGATCGTATCCGAGCATTTCATCAAAGGCCGCCCTGTAGCACGTTTAATGCTTCAGGATGAAGAGGAGAAAACCTTTTCCACTCAGAAGGAAGTGCCTTTCTACCAGAAACAGGTGAAGGTAGCCCTGGCAAATTGCGGCTACATCGATCCCGAAAGCCTGGATGAGTATATTGCCACCGGCGGTTATGAAGCCCTGGGAACGGTGCTAACCACCATGACCCCGCAAGATGCCATCGAGGTGATCAAAAAGTCCGGCTTGCGTGGTCGGGGTGGCGGGGGATTCCCCACTCACTTCAAATGGCAGATGGTACACGACAACAAATCCGAAGAAAAGTACATCATTTGCAATGGTGACGAAGGCGACCCCGGTGCTTTTATGGATCGCAGTCTGCTGGAAGGCGACCCCCATCGGATTCTGGAAGGAATGATGATCGCAGCTTATGCCATTGGTGCCGGAAACGGATTCTTCTATATCCGCGCCGAATATCCTTTGGCTATCAAGCGCATCAAAATGGCCATTGCCCAGGCAAAAGAAGCCGGACTGATGGGACAGAACGTCTTTGGCAGCAACTTCAGTTTTGACGCTGAAGTCCGCACCGGAGCCGGAGCATTTGTCTGTGGCGAAGAAATGGCTTTGATCCATTCAATCGAAGGCCAGCGTGGCAATCCTACCCCGAAACCTCCATATCCTGCCGCGCAGGGTTTGTGGGGAAAACCGACCGTGGTAAACAACGTTGAGACCTTTGGTAACGTACCCACCATCTTTTTGAAGGGCGCAGAATGGTTTGCCTCAATGGGAACCGAAACCAGCAAAGGTACCAAGGTTTTCGCTCTAACCGGCGATATTCGCAATACCGGCTTGGTGGAAGTACCCATGGGAATCACCCTGCGGGAAATGATCTTCGATGTGGGCGGCGGTATGATCGGCGGACATAAGTTCAAAGCCGTGCAATTGGGTGGCCCCAGTGGGGGATGCCTGACTGCCGAACACCTGGACGTTCCAGTGGATTATGAAAGCTTGAAAGAACGCGGAGCCATGATGGGATCCGGTGGCGTAATCGTTATGAACGACGAAAAGTGCATGGTGAACGTAGCCAAGTTCTTTATGGATTTCTGTGTGGACGAATCCTGCGGAAAGTGCAGTCCTTGCCGCATCGGTCTGAAGCAGATGCTGGAAATTCTTGAACGCATCGCCGACGGCAAAGGGAAAGAAGGCGATATCGAAGAACTGCAGCGTTTGGGTGATGCCGTTTCCAAGCTTTCGCTATGCGGTTTGGGGCAAACAGCTCCCAATCCTGTGCTGTCCACCATCCGTTATTTCCGCGATGAATATGAATCCCATATCAGGGACAAGAGCTGCTCCACCAAAGTTTGCACGGATCTGATGCACTACAGCATAGATAAAGACCGTTGCATCGGCTGCTCTCTTTGTGCCCGCAAATGCCCGGTAAGCTGTATCTCTGGCAGCCGGGAAGAAAAATATACCATTCACCAGATACCTTGCGTGAAATGCGGAAACTGCCTGGACGTTTGCCCCGTAAAGGCAGTGTCCAAGGTTCCGGGAATGCACCCGGAAGTAACGGCAAAACGTGAAGCGGAAGCCAAAGTAACTAACCATCACGATGAATAAAGGGGAAGAGATGTATAAGGAAATATGCCAAAAATACGCTCCCAACAAAGATAACCTGATCCAGATTCTCCACGAGATTCAGGACACGCATCCCCAGCATTACATTTCACCTGATGCCGTGGATGCGGTGGCCGAATACCTGAATGTTCCGGCCAACCATATCTATGGCGTGCTTACGTTTTACACCATGTATAGCACAACCCCACGCGGAAAGAACATCATTCGGCTTTGCGAATCGCCGCCCTGCTACATCAAGGGTTCAGAAAACATTCTACGCAAACTTAAAACCACTCTGGGCGTCGGGATCGGCGAAACCACCAAAGACGGGCTTTTCACTCTTGAACTCTGCGCCTGTCTGGGAGTTTGCGGAAACGCCCCGGTAATGATGATCAATGAAGATGTTTATGGTGACCTCACCGAAGAAAAAGTGGATGAGATCATCGAAAAAACCAGGGGGACAAGATGAAATACTACCGCAGCCACGTCCTTGTCTCAATCAACGAGACTTCCGTAGCAGCCGGAGTGCAGGCTTTCATAACCGCTCTGCGCGCTGAGCTTGCCAAAACCAACCTCCTGGAAGAGATCAACGTTCTGGAAACTGGTCCCCTGGGTTTCTTTGGCCGGGGTATCTGCCTAAGCGTTTATCCGGAAAACATCAATTATGAAGCGGTGAAAACCGAAGATATTCCCGAACTGGTACAGGAACACTTTCTAAAAGGCCGTCCACTGAAACGCCTGATGTTGGATACTGCCGGAAAATTCAGTCCCAAGTTCAATTATGAAAGCCGTATCGTGCTACGCAATTCCGGCATCATCGATCCCGAAAGCATTGATGACTATATTGGAGCCGGCGGATACGAAGGTCTGGAAAAGGCCTTAACCCAGATGCAGCCAGCTGAGATCATTGCCGAAGTGAAAAAATCAGGTTTACGCGGACGCGGTGGGGCTGGGTTCCCTGCCGGCGTGAAGTGGAGTTTCACCGCTCCTCTTACAGCCCCCCAGAAATATGTGGTGGTAAATGCCGACGAGGGTGAACCCGGAACCTTCAAAGACCGTTTGATCATGGAAGGCGATCCACATCAGCTAATCGAAGGCATCATGATCTGTGCCCGCGCGGTGGGAGCTACCAAAGGCTATATCTATATCCGCGGTGAATACAAACTCTGCATAGCCCGTCTGGAAAAAGCCATTCAACAGGCACGTGAGTATGGTATCCTGGGTAAAAACATCTTCGACAGCGGTTTTGATATGGATATCGATATCAAGATCGGGGCCGGAGCCTATGTTTGCGGAGAAGAAACCGCTTTGATCGAATCTCTGGAAGGGAATCGCGGAAATCCACGCTGGAAACCACCGTTCCCGGGTGTGCAAGGTCTGTGGAAAGCTCCCACGGTTGTGAATAACGTGGAAACCCTGGCCAATGTTCCTTTCATTATCGCCAAAGGTGCTGAAGAATATCTGAAGCACGGAACTCCGGAATGCACTGGTACCAAGGTTTATACCATCCTGGGTGACGTGGCCTATCCCGGACTTTGCGAAGTTGACATGGGGACTACCCTGAGAACCATTATCAACGAGTATGCCGGTGGCATGAAGAAAGGCTTCAAGTTCAAAGCTGCTCTGGTAGGCGGCGCAGCAGGTGTAATCCTGCCCGATCGTTTGTTGGACGTAAAGATGGACTTCAGCAGTCTGAATCAATATGCCGCAGTGCTGGGCAGCGGTGCCATCCTGGTGATGAATGAACATCAGAGCATCGTTGACATGCTGTGGAGCATTCTGCGTTTCTTCCGTCATGAATCCTGCGGAAAATGCGCACCCTGCCGCAACGGTTCCCAGCAACTCTACAAGCTGATCACCAAAATCAAGAAAGGCGAAGGCACCATGGACGACGTGGAACTGATGCAAACCATTGCCGAAACCATGCAACAGACCTCCTTCTGTGCCCTTGGCCAGTCTCCCATCATGGCTATTCGCAGCGCCATCGAGAACTTCCGTGATGAATTCATCGCAATAACGAAAAAGTAAGATAAAAGAGGATATTAGATTATGGCTAAAACAGTCAATGTCTTTATCGACGGTCATCATCTGGAAGTTCCGGATACGATGACGATCATCGAAGCCGCAGATAAATATGGGATCCACATTCCCCGCCTTTGCTATCATCCTGATCTGCCTCCCACTGCAAATTGCGGTGTCTGCGTGGTGGAAATAGCCGGGAATCCCACTCCCAAGCGTGCCTGCTGCACTCCCGTGGCAGAAGGTATGAAGATCACCACCAATACCAAAAAACTACGTTCCTACCGTAAAACCCTGGTGGAAATGATCCTTTCCAATCACGATGTTGTATGCCCCACCTGTGCCGCAAACAACAAGTGCGAACTGCAAACCCTTTCCAACAACCTCGGCGTTGATCCTGATGCCCTGCCTTGCATTCTGGACAAGAAACCCGTGGATACCAGCAGCCTTTCAATAGTGCGCGATGTGAACAAATGTATCGCTTGCGGACGCTGCATCACAGTTTGCAATGAAGTGCAGACCGTTTATGCCCTCACCTTCAGTGAACGTGGTATCGACGCTCATGTGGACACTGCCTTCGCCAATGGCATGGCCAACAGCCCCTGCGTAAATTGCGGACAATGCACGGTTTATTGTCCTACCGGCGCTTTGCGTGAACGCAGCGAGATAGATGGCGTTTGGGAAGCCATCCTTGATCCTGAAAAACATGTGATCGTTCAGGAAGCACCTGCCATCCGTGTGTCCCTGGGTGAAGAATTTGGCATGCCCCTGGGCAGTGTTACTCCCAAGAAAATGTATGCCGCTCTGCGTAAAATCGGCTTTGACAGTGTTATGGATACCAATTTTACTGCTGACCTGACCATTATGGAAGAAGGCACCGAATGCGTAACCAAGCTGAAAGCCGGTGAAAAACGTCCGCTCATCACTTCCTGCTCGCCAGGCTGGATCAAATTCATGGAAACCTACTACCCCGATCTGGCAGATTGCGTTTCCACCGCCAAGAGCCCAATGAGCATGTTTGGTGTGCTTAGCAAAACCTATTATGCCCAGGAACGCGGCATTGATCCTGCCAAGATTGTGTCCGTTGCCGTTATGCCCTGCACCGCCAAAAAATTCGAAGCACGTCGACCCGAAATGCGTGACAGCGGATTCCAGGATACCGACTTTGTGCTTACCACCCGCGAGTTTATCCGCATGATCAAGGAAGCCGGAGTGGACTTTGCCAATCTGAAGGATGAAGACGCCGACGAAGGAATGAGTTTCTACACTGGCGCCGGAACCATCTTTGGCGCAACCGGCGGTGTGATGGAAGCTGCCATCCGTAGCGCTTACACCCTGGTCACCGGACAGGAGCTGGAAGCCATCGACATTCAGGGAGTGCGTGGTCTGGAAGGCGTGAAAGAAGCCACCATCCCAGTTCCCGGCTTTGGCGATCTCAGAGTAGCCGTGGCCCATGGTCTATCCAATGCCCGCAAGGTGATGGATGCCGTCCGGGAAGGCCTGAAAACCAAGGGCGAATCACCCTGGCACTTCATCGAGATCATGGCTTGTCCTGGCGGTTGCGTAGGGGGAGGCGGACAACCTTATGGAAACGACATCGCTTCCAGAGCCCGGCGCGGACTTGCACTCTACGAAGAAGACCGCAACCTGCCAGTGCGTAAATCTCACCACAACCCCGAAGTTACCCGTATTTATGAACGCTTCCTGGGCGAACCAAATTCCCAGCTGGCTCATAAACTGCTGCATACCCATTACTTCAAACGTTCGGTCTATACTGGACAGGTAACAGAAGAAGCTACTCACAAGCATCACTAAAAAGTGAGCTGATATAATTCCTGATACCAGGGTGGGTTTCAATCCCCGCCCTGGTTTTTCTTTCTCTGGTCTGAAGGCCCCTTCGGGACACTGCATAAGGTTTGCAGCATTGAACTTCCGGGGCAAGCTGAGAACCGTGGCGTAATCATAACCCGCGCTATTTTCCCCCAAACTCCAGATCTGCATCACTCCAGATTTGTTGAAGCGTGTTCAATATCCACATGTTTTTGCGATATTTTTTGCTAACTTAGCCATCCGAGAAAATATACCGGTTGACAAATATCCCGAATAATCAGAAATTACACTCTGAAAAGCGACTTTTGGGCGTTTGCCCAATCGCAGTTGTGAACGAAAAAAAACAAAATCATCCATCTCAAGCTCTATAAGGGCTCACTGGGAATGTGCTTCGTGCATTTTTCCGTCCCATAATGCTTGCAGACCAAAAAAGGAACCAAAATGAGTGAGATAAAACACATGTCCCTATCCTACAAAGCTATCTGGCTGATCTGGTTGCTGGCGGCTATTTCGGTAGTTCAGGCTCAGCATCTGGGCGATTATAGATCCAGGTATGGCGGGATCAATTTCAGCAGTCCTTCCGGCTGGCAGGTTTATGGCGCTGATGGTTGGAGCGATGCCATCCAGGCTCCGGCCAGCCCTTTCGCCCAAGACCTCTATCTTGAGCAAATGGCCTCCCTGGATATCGATTTCAGGCTGGTTGGATCCCTTTTCATGGGCAATCGCGGTTCGTTGACGATTGCTTCGGGTAAAAGCCTTGTTATAGAAAACGGTGGCAGGCTTGCCCTGAGCAGTTTAACCGTGAACGGCAATGGCAGGCTGGTAAATCATGGCCAGATATTCTCCGCCAAAGCTGGAGCGCAGCTAACCCTCGATCCCCTTGGCAGCGTTGGCTCGACCCTGGAAAACTATGGAACCATCGAACTGCTGGACGATAACAAGCCCAACACCTACAACCTTTACCTGAATTCCAATGCCAGGCTGATCTCTGGCCCTCAGGGAAGGATTATCGGGGATGGATCTGCTTCCACCAACGCCAGTGGAGTCTATTTTGAAATTGCCAATGCCGGAGGTTTTGATGAAGCGTTTCAGTTGGCAGGCCCCAATTCCTACAAGCAGGCGCATTATCTGTTCAATGGAACTTCCAATCAGGTTTGTGGTGCATCCCTGCCCGATCCGGTTTTCAGTATCACGGTGAACAATCCTGCCACCTTCAAGCTGAGCAAGGACATTGCCCTGAATCCCTGGCAGAATGCCTGTTTCCATATTGTCAGCGGTTCCACCGTGGACATGGGAACTAACATCATTTATTCCCAAAATTGGGGCAATGCAAGTTTCCAACTGGATGAAAACGCCACAATTCTAACCGCTCATCCGGATGGCATTTCTTCCGAGACCCTATATCAAAAGATCTATCTTGGCTGTATCCAAACCAACGACGCCACTTATTCCAGCGGTGCCAATTATGGCTATAATGGAAGCGAACCGCAGGTCAGCGGGAATTTTGAAACAACTCCCCAGGGGAATACTATAAACGACCTCATCGTTACCAATACCAGCGGGCTTACTCTCAGTAATCCCTTGAACGTAACCGGATCTGTTTATGGTGGTGAATATATCGAAAATGGTGATACCCTGCCAGTTACTCTTACTTCTTTCACAGCCTTTGCGGAAGCCGATTCACGTGTGTTGCTGAGCTGGACTACCCAGAGCGAAACCAATTGCTATGGCTTCTATGTGCATCGCAGCAGCGTGAACGATCTTTCCAAAGCTCAACGGGTTAGTCGTTTGATCGAGGCCAATAATTCCTCCCAGGGAGGATTCTATGTTTTTAAGGACGAGGAGATTGAGCGCGACGGCATCTATTACTATTGGCTGGAAGACATCAGTTTTGGCAGCGAATCAACCTTCCACGGACCGGTTTATGTTTTGGTGAATGGCGGTTATACACCTCCGGCACCGGATCAGGACAACCTTACTGGTCTTAACGGGATTTATCCCAATCCCTTCAATCCCTCCACCTCGCTTAGCTACACCCTGGCACAACAGGCAGATGTGCAGATATCCATTTACAACAGCAAAGGTCAATTGGTGGACAGGCTGCAGAAAAACTCACAGGTAAAAGGCCGGCATACCCTTGTGTGGAATGCCGGAAGGCTGGCTTTGCCGAGTGGAGTATATTTTGTCAGGTTTTGCGCCGGAACCACAACCGAAACCCGTAAGCTGGTGCTCTCCAAATAATTATAAAAGATGTATACAGTCCTTTTGCCCGGGGTTTTGCAGTTGCGAAATCCCAGACGCTTAGCGTAATCCAGCATCCGAATTCCTGACAGGACATCATTTGCGGTTACAGAAATCCTGGCTGGCCAGGCATAAACCCAGGATTTTGGTTACAATTCTGCCAGGACACAGCTTCTCTTTCAGCCTCTGTGAGCAGCGCACCAGCCAGACTCGAAGCGCGATAAAGAAAAGACCGCTGTTTCAGCAAAGCCCCTGTATACTTAAAAGGGTTACCGCTCAGAGCTGATAAGAAGCTGGATAATCACCTAACTCACTATTCTCGCCCTCTCTCCACAGCGTCAATCACTTATCTATCTACCCTTAATCAAGCGTTAATTATTAAGACTTGATTAAGGCTTGATTATGACTTGATTAACACTCTCAAGAGAGGAAGGAGAGAGGTCTTTCATTGGTTTTGTTGACAGATTTTTGTAGTTTTATAATGCCTAAGATGTTGATATATAATTGTTTAAGATAACGCTAATCCTATTGGATCAGGTGTTGGGGTAAGAGATTTTGGTCGTTGTTTTTCTATATTTTTTTTAT
>CAZNGW010000063.1:0-15012 GCA_964572925.1 uncultured Candidatus Cloacimonas sp.
CTCGGTGGCTCATAATTCGGTGTTTTCAGTGTTCTCGGTGGTTAAACAAAAAATCCGTGCCAATCCGTGTTCCTATTCTTTTTTAAACCACAGAGACACAGAGGAACGGAGAATAAAGATAAGCTATCTGTCATGTTATCAGTTAGTTCGGTGCCCTCAGTGTCCTCGGTGGCTCTTATTTCGGTGTTTTCAGTGTCCTCGGTGGTAAAATTAAAAATTCCGTGTTAATCCGTTTCATCCGTCCAATCCGTGTAACTATTCCACCTCCGTCAAACTCTTTGCTTGACAGCAATTGAACCTTTTGCAATAAGGAAAAGATATGAAAAAGACAAGGCTTTTTACCTGCGAACTGAAACGCTACCGTGAACCGGCACCCCAGATTTGTGCCGTTTGCCCTCGTATTTTCAGGTGTAAGAGCTTTGCCGCCTGGCACAAACTGAACCATAGAACCTACCTGGCTTTTGTGCTCGACATCTGCAAAAAATTCCCGGATAAATATATAATGGAGGTTCACTTCATGGCAGAAAAAGAAACCTTTGTCCAGATCGTGGACATGACCACAGGCAAGATCGAAAAAGTGGTCAATTATCATGAAATCGAAGCTCTCAGTGCGGAAGAAAAGCTTGCCCTTTCACGCAGCAAGAGCTTATTTGTAGTAACCCACCGTTTGGAACCGGTCGTTAAGATCGAGCTGAAGAAAACGGTGATCAGCGCTCCCATGCAGTTCAGCGAACCTGCACCCCAAGCGGAGGAACCTATCGAAGATATCACCCCGCCCCCAGTGCAAACGGAGAAACCCAAAGGCAAACGAAGCCCCAAAAACTAAAACACCCGGAGCGAGAAGGAATAAAATTTCCTTTTACAGAATACCACGCTTCAAAAAAATGGCGCAAAATGCCAAATTATGCCGCAACTGCGTTTATCTCAACAATAAACGCATCGAAGCAAAGGAGAAATTATGTTTAAGCTTGATGAGAAACATCTGGATGTGGCTAAACAGATTGCCAAAGAACACCGTCGCAAAAAAAGCTGCGATAACTGCTATGACCGCGGCTGGATCGGCGTAAGCGAACAAAACCTGCTGGTGCTGTGCACTCGTTGCGTAGAAATGGATGCTGCAATGGATGCTTGGAAGACCTACGTAAGCGAACATGATGACTTGAAGGAACATTTCAGCGAACTCTTTGAGGAAAAACCTCTTGAGAGCTCTTCAGAAACAAGCCATAAGCCGAAAGAACACGAACACACCAAAAACCATCCCACCAATCCTCTTGCCTTCACTCCGGGTCAACGCAGAACCGGACACTCCAAAAAAATCGGATAAGGAAAAATGTATAACAGTATCGATCTGAAAGAAAGCCCCCAACACCTGGAAACAAGGATCAGAGCCTATTGGGAAAAGCATGACCTGGCTCAGAAAAGCGTGGATGTCCGTGAAGGACAGCCACAATTTGTCTTCTACGAAGGCCCTCCCACGGCAAACGGCAAACCCGGTATTCATCACATGATGGCTCGCACTTTGAAAGACGTGATTTGTCGCTATAAAACAATGAACGGCTTGCAGGTGAAACGCAAAGCCGGTTGGGATACCCATGGTCTGCCTGTGGAAATAGAAGTGGAGAAGCTGCTGGGTCTGGAAGATAAAAAAGGCATCGAAGCCTATGGTGTGGAAGATTTCTGCAAAAAATGCCGCGAGTCGGTTTTCAGCTATGAGAAGCTGTGGCGGGAAATGACCGAACTGATGGGCTATTGGATCGATCTGGACAATCCTTATATCACTCTGGACAACAACTATATTGAGTCCGTTTGGTGGATTCTGAACAATTTCTTTGAACGGGGCCTGATCTATAAGGCGCACAAGATCGTGCCCTATTGCCCAAGTTGTGGAACTCCGCTCTCCAGCCACGAAGTTGCGCAAGGCTACAAGGATGTGGAAGACCCCTCAGTTTTCGTGAAGTTCAAAGCACTGGACGAAGACAATACCTGGTATCTGGCCTGGACTACCACTCCCTGGACTTTGATCTCAAACGTAGCCCTGGCCGTTCACCCCGACGAGACCTATGTGAAAGTGGAATTTGAAGGCCAAAACCTGATCCTGGCCAAGGCCCGCTTAAGCGTTCTGGGTGAAAACCTGCCAATCTTAGCTGAAATGCAGGGCTCTGAACTTGAAAAACGTTCATACCAACCGCTCTTTACTTTCGTGCCTGTGGATAAACCAGCCTGGTTTATCGGCCTGGCAGACTATGTTACCATGAGCGACGGAACCGGCATAGTGCATACTGCGCCTGCTTTCGGACAGGATGACTACAGCCTGGGTCGTAAATATGACCTGCCATTTGTTCAACCCGTGGATAATGAAGGCAAGTTCATGGACATGGTAACTCCCTGGGCTGGTCAATTTGTGAAACATGCCGACAAAGACATTATCAGGCATTTGAAAGAAAGCGGCAACCTACTGCGCCGTGAACAGATAAAGCATAGCTATCCGCATTGCTGGCGCTGCGACAATCTGCTGATCTATTATGCCCGTGAAAGCTGGTATATCCGCACCACCGATTTCCGCGAACAGCTGATCGAAAATAACCGAAAGATAAACTGGTATCCGCCCTTCGTGGGTGAAAAACGTTTTGGCGACTGGCTGGAGAATAATGTGGACTGGGCTTTGTCCCGCGACCGTTTTTGGGGAACACCTTTAAACATCTGGGTTTGCGACAGTTGCGGCGAAAAGCGTTCCCTCGGTTCAATCGAACAGCTTCGCAGCGAAGGTAAGCTTGCTGACGGTTCTGCTGTGCCGGAAAACTTCGATCTGCACCGTCCCTATATTGACGATGTAGAACTAATCTGCAAATGTGGCAGTCCGATGCATCGCACCCCGGAAGTGATAGACTGCTGGTTCGACAGTGGTTCGATGCCCTTTGCCCAGTGGCATTATCCCTTTGAGAATGCCGATAGATTTGACACCGAGCTGTTCCCGGCAGACATCATCTCTGAAGGAATTGACCAAACCCGGGGTTGGTTCTATTCCATGCTGACCATCGCCACGCTGTTAAAAGGTGTTTCCAGCTATAAAAGCTGCCTGGTGAACGACATGATTCTGGATAAAAACGGCCAGAAAATGAGTAAATCCAAAGGCAATGCCGTAGAGCCGATCGAGCTGATGCAAAGTTATGGCGCAGATGCCATTCGCTGGTATCTGCTGGAGGTTTCTCCACCCTGGGTTCCCACCCGGTTTGACGTGGAAGGGGTAAAAGAAATCCTGGGTAAATTCGTGGGAACGTTGAAGAATGTTTATTCTTTCTACGCCACTTACGCCAATATAGATGGCTTTGAAGCAACCAACTATCCCTACGATTGGGTTCGCAGCGCAGAAATTGACCGCTGGATCGTATCTCGTCTGCACAGCGTGATCTCAGATGTCCGCAAATTCACCGATGCCTACGATTTCACCAAAGCCGTGCGCGCCATCCAGGACTTTGTGATCGACGAAGTTTCAAACTGGTATGTGCGTCGCAGCCGCAGAAGATTCTGGGCTTTTGAGCTAACTGAAGACAAAGTTGCTGCCTACCGAACCCTCTATCAAGTTCTGGTGGAAACTTCCAAGCTGATCGCACCCTTTGCTCCCTATCTGGCAGAAGAGCTTTTTACCAGTCTTAAGGCTGGGGAAAGCGTGCATTTGGAGCTTTTTCCCGTTTCGGAGGAGGCCTGCATCGATAAAGACCTGGAACGTAGAATGCGCAGCGTGATCGATGTGGTATCTTTGGGTCGGGCAGCCAGAAACGATTGCCAGATCAAGGTTCGGCAACCATTGGGCGAAATGTTCGTTCCGGCTAAACTGGAAGCCGATCTCTGCGATATGGTGGAACTCGTTAAAGAGGAAGTGAACATCCATAATATCCGCTTTGTGCGTGAAGAAGACGGCTTTGTGCAGTATGAACTGAAGCCCGATTTCAAGGTAATGGGTCCCAAATATGGTAAACTGATGAAAGCTATTGGAACCGCTTTGAGTAAGGTAAACGGAGCGCTTGCCCTGGAGTCCTTTGCGGAACAGGGCATATTCGAACTGAAAGTGGAAGGCGAAACGCTTGTCCTGCTGCCGGAAGATTTGGTAGTCCATATCCTTCCCAGAGAAGGCTATGTATTTGCCAACCAAAAGGATATCTACGTAGCTCTGGATACCAAGCTGAGCCCGGAACTTATAAACGAAGGCTATGCCCGTGAGCTGATAAACAAGATCCAGTTCACCCGTAAAGACCTCGGACTGGAGATCATGGACAATATCAATGTCCGTTTTGCTGCGCCTGAAGTCATCGTGGAAGCCGTGGAAGCCCACAAAGAATATATAATGAGCGAAACTCTGGCAGTCAGTTTGGAACATGCCGGTAGCTTTAACAGCGAGATGACAACCGTTGACATCAATGGTCATGAAGTGCATCTAAGCATCAGCAAGGTAACTGCTTAGCAGTATATTGGAGGACAGCATCGCCAAGTTCTGTTTCAATTGCGGAACCCCGGTTCAGGAAAAGGCAAAGTTCTGCCCTTCCTGTGGGGAAAATCTGCAACCAGAAAGCTCTATTCCGACCGAAAAGCCGGTCACTCCCAAAAACGGCAATCATAAATCGGAAACCATTGCCACACCTCACTATGCTTTGCTGGACTCAGGAGATAATTTCTGCGGCTATCGTATCCTGAAGCATATAAATAAGGACAGTGAAGGGGTAAAATACATTGCGGAGAAAGATGGACACCAATTTCTGCTGAAGATATTCTACAAATCGAGTCTCAGTAACGTTCAATCCATCTTTGGAATTCAGAAACGCCTGGAACAGCTTAATTTCCTTCAAGACAAGCACACGGTCAGGGTGGTGGAAATTGACCCGCATCACGATCCGGCATACATGGTGGCAGAATATATCCACGGTGTTTCGCTGGCTCACATTAAGGCTCACAGCCCGGAAAGGCTCACCGAAGAATTCATTCGCTATCTGGCACCTCAACTGGTGAAATCTGCCATAGCCATTCATGAGCATCAGCTTACTCTTAGTAAGCTTGCTCTTACCAATATAATGGTGGACGACAATAATAATGCGATCATCCTCTCTTCAGCAGTAACGTGGGAAGAAAGAGATGAAAGGGAAGAGCTTTTTTCGCTGGCTGCGGTTTTTGCCCAAGCCCTCTCGCAGCATGCACTCTATAGAACAATCTATAGTGTTGACTCACTCCAAACTCAAAAGTTCAGCTATATTGCCGGTGTGAGCCTGAGTTTCAATAAAATCCTGGCTGAATGCTTGCACAGGAACATTCTACAACGCTATCTGGGATTGACCGAATTCCTTACTGCATTGGTAAATCTACCTCCTCTTGAGAGTGAAGAAATATGGTCGGTTGTGGAAAAAACAGCTCCCATCAAGCTGGAAGACCTTAGCAAATCCGATAAACCCAAAACTCAGATCGAATTTCGGTTTTGGCTTTTAGTGATTATTGTGGTTGGGATTGTGGCGGCATTATTGACAACCAATATCTTCAGTGTGCTTTTCAGTGGGAAAGGTGAAAAACTGCAGTATTCAGGTTTTCTGGTTCCTGATGAACCACAGGATACACTACGGAAACCTGCAACAGAAGAATCTGATCGCGCCGGTATATTGGAACGCACCACTTATGGTGATTTAAAAACAGGTGAGAGCTCTGGGCGTGAAGATTTTCGCAAACAATTGCCTGCCGTAGGCTATTCGGAAGTTTCTCCCTCAGTTGCCCCCTCCAAACCCAAACCACCTACCAACATGATTTTTGTGGATGCCAACACCCTGGGTTTTGGCCGGCTGAAAGAAAACCTTCACCATAATGTTTCTCTTTCATCATTTTATATCAGCAAGACCGAGGTTACCCAGGCTGAATGGAACCGTTATATGAAACCCGCAAATAGTTCCAGTTTCGGTGAAAAGCTTCCGGTTGACAATGTAAGCTGGTTCGACATAGCTATCTATTGCAACGGACGCAGCGAAGCCGAAGGCCTTACTCCTGCTTACAAAATACGCGGGGTTGGTGCATCCAGAGTAGTCAGCTGCGATTTTAAGACCAATGGTTACCGTTTACCGACCGAGGCAGAATGGGAAATAGCTGCCAAGGCAGGTCAGCTATATAATTACAGCGGTTCGGACGATCCAGATGACATTTCCTGGAACCGTGATAATGCTGCCGGCAAGATTCATGCACCTGGGAGTAAAAGTCCAAACGACTGGGGTATTTATGACATGACTGGCAACGTGGCAGAATGGGTATGGGATTGGTTCGACGCAAACTATATCCGCGCTTTGCCAACCTTCATAAATCCCACTGGACCGGAAACTGGCACCCAGAAAGTTATCCGTGGGGGCAGCATAAATAACGGAGAAGGACGCAACCTGAATATCCTTTATCGTGAAAAAGGCGATCCCAACCGTGGCTACCAGTTTGTAGGATTCAGGCTGGTGCGGAGTAGCTGAAAACTCACCTAAGACATCATTTGGGATAACGCTCTGGAAACTCCGGTTCCGGAGCTTATCCTGATATTCTTGATTTCAAATTCTTCTGTATTTGCATAGATGATCAATCCCTTTGAAAAATCCTCTTTTTCTGTGATTTTCTTCAGATTTTCGAGCCAGGAGCTATTAAATGTCAGGCCTGATTTGATCTCTATGGGAATCAGCTTGGAATTATATTCGATTATCAAATCTATCTCTATACCTCGATTCTCTTTCAGAAACATCAGGTTTGCCGGAATCATGTTGTTATTCAAATATTTAACGACCTCTCCAAGCACATAGGTTTCAAAGATTTCTCCTCTCAGCGGATGGTTCTGCAAAGTCTGGGCATTTTGAATTCCCAGCAGAAAGCATAGAAGTCCGGTGTCCAAAAAATACATTTTAGGCGTTTTAACCAAGCGCTTTTTCCAGTTTCGATGGTAGGGCTGCAGGAAGGTGATGATGTAACTTGTTTCCAGTAATGACAACCAGTTGTTGAGAGTTTTAATGCTTATTCCTGATGCTTCGCTTAGTTTTGATTTGTTCAATTCAGCTCCCGTCCAACCAGCGCAAAGGGAAAGAAATCTTCGAAACAAACCAAGGTCGCTGATCATGGCCAGATTCCGGATATCTCTTTCCAGATAGGTACCAAGATAAGAACTGTAAAAAAGATTAGAGTCCAAATCTTTGTTCAGGAGGGCAGGATACCAACCCCGCTGGATTGCCGTGAATATCTCCGATTTTGAATCCTTAAACATCTCATCCCAAGACAAAGGAAGTAGCTTCAGCAGGGCAGTTCTTCCCGCCAGTGATTGGGTTACACCCTTCATATATTCAAACTGGTTACTGCCGGTAAGGATGTATTGTCCAGGGCTGTTCTGCTCATCACTAATCACTTTTATGTAGTTGCAAACAGACGGGATTGTCTGAAATTCATCTATAATAAATCTACCATCCTGGGGTTCCAGAAAGCTCAAAGGATCTGCCTCATAGCGCTGGATCAGCATTAGATTATCCATATCGTAATACTTATACTCAGGAAACGCCATTCTCGCCAGGGTAGTTTTACCTGATTGGCGCGGTCCGGTAATCGTGACCACTTTAAAGGTCTTTGCGGCTTTTAACAAGCTCTTAGTTAATCTGCGCTCAACCATATCCGCTCCTTGATGTGCACAAATTTGGAAGTCCACTTCCATAATTGTGCAAGTATCTTAGTAAGGGGAATTATGTCAAGTAGTTAATATTCTATGCCGGTTTTTAACGTTAATATACAACTCCGCCTGAACTGCTTGTCACAATTCAGGCGGAAATATGTATGTTTAGGTCGTTTATCTGTTTATTTCGAGAGCACTACCTTACGAATCGAGGATTGTTCTGCGCTACTCATTTTAATATAGTATACGCCACTTGACAGTTTGCGTCCCAAGTCATCAGTGCCATCCCATTGCAGAGTAAAGCTACCCTTGTCCTGGGTTCCGGTAAAGAGTGTTTTCACATGCTGCCCACGGGCATTGTAGATATCTACACTTGCATTACCGGCTTTGGTCATTCCACAAACCAGAGACAGCCGGGGATTGAAAGGATTGGGGAATGCCTGGCTGATACCCTGGATCACAGGAATAGTGGGGGTAGTGTTACTGGTGAAGGAAACAGTGATGCTGATCGGCCCATGCAAAGAGCTTGCTCCATCCAGATCAACGTTCTCCAACCAATAGTAATATATTCCATCATCAAAGATCTCTTCATCGGTAACCTGATAAACTTGCATTTGGGAGGTATTGGTAGCCGGAACGAAGATATTCAGCATTTCCGCGGTTTCAAGATTGTCTTCGGAGCTCCGGTAAATCCTGAATCCCGATACATCTGTCTCAGACTGGGTTACCCACATCAAGGTGACCATGTTATAAGCATTCATCGCAACCGTGAAAGAGGAAAGCTCCACTGGCAAAGTTCCTTCATCAGAACGGCCAATTGTATATGTCCCTTTGCTCAAATCATCTGCTGCAGGAATTGATACTTCCACCCAGTTCTTACTTCCGGAGACATCATAAGCAGTTTGAGTATATTCTGTTGTTCCTTTGTAAACCGATGGTGTAAAAGTGCTCCAGTCAAAGTTGTCATCATCAGCATCATCCCAATAGAATCGGCAAGTTACGTTTCCGCTTGTCCAAGTTCCCGTAATAGACCATTGTCTATCTACTTTAGTAGGCATCAGGTTAGGGGTACTGGTTACCGCTACGAATCCTGCGATAGGAATCGAGTTATTGGGAATCTGAAAATATTGGTCGTCCATTTCAAAGAAACCCTGATTTACGTTCAAGTTACCATTGACTGTAACCGGTCCGCTCCAGGTAACACCATTGGAGTTCTCTACGGTAAAATTATTCACAGTGCTGGGGAAGTTGTTGCCGGTAATCTGGGCTGAAGCGCCATTAAAGGTATAGTTTCCAGAGGTGCTGAAGTTATAGGTGGTTGTGGTGATGCTTCCATCCACGCCATTGGTATTGGCAGTAACAAATGTTCCACCTCCACTAAGGGTAAAACTACCCGATCCACTGATAGCATAAGTTCCCATGGTGATTGTAGCTCCATTGGATACAGTAACAGAACTGCTGGTGGAGCGATCACCAGTCATGGTAACTCCAGAGGAACTCGTGTTGCTTATGGTTACTGGGCGGCTCATGGAAGAAAGCCATTCCGAACCGGAGTTCTGGGCTGCCGTGCCATCATAAACCAGAGACGCTGAGGTTCCATAACTAAGAGTTTTGCCATTCAGATCAAGGGTTCCCTGGGTCATGGTAAAGGTTCCGTTCACGGTAAGATTATTGGAAAGTGTTAGATCCGGACTGCCTGTATAGCTGTTGTTCAAAGTAAGGTTATTAACCGTAGAGGGAAATCCGCTGCCTGTGGTTTGTGCAGCGCTGCCATTGAAGATAATCGTGGAACTTGTTCCAGCCGTCATGGTAGCACTGGTATTGAACGAAACCGTGCCTGTATTGGTAAGAGTTCCATTGATAGCGATATCGTCTCCAGTACCGTTTGCGATGGTAAGCGTAACTCCACTATTAACAGTAAGAGAACCATTTACCGTAGTTTGATCGGTTGTAACATTGGCAGTTACCGTTACTGTATGACCGGAGACAACTTCAATAGTATCGTCGCTTGAGGTTGGGCTTTGCGTGGCATTATACCAGTTCGTGCCATCGGAGGAAACTTGCCAGGTAGTAGCGCTGCTCCAGTTCCCGTCAGTTCTGGAACGATAGCGTAAGGGTCCGGCTGGGGAAATAGAAAGGTCATCCAAATAGCAAATACCACTATTATAGCTGTAAGGTTTAAACCTAACATAAACGTTGGTTACTGGTAAAGTGTATGAATACTGAGTAAAAGTAGTAGTAATGTTTCCGAAATCCATGTGTGCGTTTGACGTCCAAGTGGATCCATCTGTGCTATAAGAAAGCTCAACTTTGCCCCCGCCAGAAGCACTCATCCTTGCCCAGAATGATACTAATCCAGGATTAGCTATTTTGTTGGTGGTAGTTATAGTTTGACCTGCTGGAGTACAGCTTGCTGAATATGTTCCAGAATGTGCATAGGTTGAGCTTTGTGTAACTCCCGTACTAAGTGTCCACCCCGAAGGCGGAAATGTTCCCTCAAAACCTTCGGACATTGCTTGCGCTAAAAGCAAGCTTGAAACTGCGAGCATCATAAGCAGAAAAAAATATCTTACTTTCATTTGTTCCTCCCTGTGAACATTTTCCCCTTTCCGTTCCCCTGGGATTCGGTAGTGAACTGCCTTTGCAAGCTGTTCAAAATATCTACCAAGTTTTCTTTCGGTTCAGTACACATATCACCACTTTTGTCCACACATGTGGTAACCAAACACACACATTATGGGGACTTATTCTTTATTTAATAATTCTCAGTAATAATCCCGGTCGAGATACCTCACAGCTAATGGACTTCGCAGTTCACTACCGTAAAACCTCATCTACCGCCTACTTCCCAGCTTGCCAGATAAAACTTTCGTCGCTTGCGTAGCAAACTGTAAGTAGGATGACTCACGCTATTGGCCATAGAATAAAAATAGCCTTAGGGATGTCAAGCAAAAAATGCGTTTTCTATGACTTAATGAGACAATAAGATTATGCAATTATTTTTCCCAGTGTAAATCATTTTATTACTCCGGTAAATTCAGAAAATATATTGAAGGCATAATATTGCACAATATCCTTTCGGGGTGTAACCATTAACCATTATCCGCCAGGTCAATCCGGGCAGATCAGGTGACGATAGTATTGTAGGTCAATAAGTAAACCCTTTCTAACTGATTTGCGTATCCCAATCATAAGACCTGAACCTGGATTTGATCTTCCTGAAAAGGTCATCCTCATTTATCCAAAAGTCTGAAGTTCTGGATAATCCTTTGCATGGCATTTACTTAGCGCATCTGATCAGAATATCCAAACTACCCTCATCATTAAGTCATTTCCTGGTAACAAGGGTCCAATAAGCGTCCATTAAGCGTGCGACCCATATTTCACCCTTATTACTCCCACCATAGGACAAACAGGAGTTGTGGATTTTGTCCACCCTGTGGAAATTTGTCCACCGTATATATATAGAAACACCAAAAAACAAGGAGATCAAAAAATGAAAGCTACCCGCGCTAATCTTCTGGGAGAATTTACCGGAAAACTGGACGGCTTGATCTACTATAAAAGCCGCATCAATGGTAAACTCTATGTTCGCAAACAATGGACTTTCCAAAACCATCCCCACCATCCGGAATTTGCTGCCATCCAACGTAACCTTTTTTGCCTAAAACCTTCTCCAGCGTTTATCCAGGATTTGAAAGATTACCTGTATGCCTACAACCGCGATAGCAGATATCAAGGCAAGGAACAGCACGCCTGGAACAATCTGTATGTAAAAATGATGTTTGCGCTGGAAAAAGCCTTTCCGGGCACAGTGAACCTGGCTACATTATCCAGACTTCAAATAGTAAGCCAAAACCTGCCCTGCAGGACAGTTAAAGCTGCTGTGGAAGCAGGTCTTCTGCCTGTGGTGAAAGGCTATGCCAGATTTGTGGGTGAGTTGTAAAGCCTTAATGCCTGCTTGAAAGATTTGCGATCCTGCTATTTTGCGTTATGGAGAAAATATAGCAACGCATTGGGAGAAACAATGGAAAACCACATATATTCCGAACCAAAATCCGTCGAACTGCCCGATCTGCACATGGCGAAAGCGATCAGAACAGGCAATGAACCCGAAGAGGAAGTGATCCGCTTTTTGGAAAACTGGGCAGCAGAAAAGGGTGTAGATACTGCAAATGCAAGGCGTTTCGGCTTCGATTATCCCGTTTCCGATGAGGATAAAGCCAGGGGACACAGAGGTTATTGCTACCTGTTGCAGGTTCCGGAAACCGTGCAGGCAGACAGCGAAGTTGTACTCGTGGATTTCATAGGTGGCAGTTTTATCAGCCTGCGCATCAGCGATCCCTTCGCAGCCCCCTTTGAAAGAATCCCGGAGGGCTGGCATGCACTGGTAAAACACATCAAAACCCACAACCTTAAGGTTGAGTGGTGCAGCTTTGCCTCCTGCCTGGAAGAGGTTATCACCCTGGATGGAAAATGCTATATGGATGTGATGATCAGGAGGCAGAGAACTGAGTGACAGTAGCATTATGTAACCAGTTAAGATCCCAAGCCACAGTAAAGGGGAAAATATCGTGACATAAAAGAAATTTATGATAAGAAATAAAAAATCACAAAAATGGCTTGACAAGTTTGAGCATTGAATTCTGATGATTTTATGATCGAAGTAAGAGATAGTTACGATAACCCTGAAAAGGTCAGAAACCTATATACAAGAGAGGAAAGAATAATGAGAAACATTATGCTCGTGTTACTGGCTGTGGTTATTTTTAGCGTTCTGGCAGCCGCTGATGATGTGGAAGTAAACTTGAATGGCACTTCCGGCAGCAATGCCTTTACCGTGAAAAACAATGCCAGCACTCCCGACAGCTTACTGAAGGTGTTTGGAAACGGCAATGTGAAACTACAAAGCGGTAAATATTTAAATTTTGGAACAAAAGAAGGTAGTAGCAGTTATGGTTTTCGCGATAATAGTGGAACTATGGAATACAAGAATTCCGGTGGATCCTGGACACCCTGGGTTACTTCACCCTATGGTTTTTCCTCTTCTGCTTACAGTTATGGGGAAATATCATACAATCATGGAGATTATACTACTACTCAGCCATCATTTGCAGTTGGGACAATTGGTGGATCATATAAAAGTATCTTTCCCTGTATTTTGGGTTCTGGGGGAGGTACACCTTACGAGTCAAAAGCAAGTGGAAGCGTAGAAGTAGTAAACACCAGCAACCGGCCCACATATCTAAAAATAACTCAAACTGGGACATATCGCATATCTGCAAATGTTGCCGTTCAGGGAACTGCAAATAGCTCTATCGAAGTTGAAGTTTTCCGTCAGAACTCGGGATCCGTTCCTGCATTAAATAGCTGGGTGACCCTTACTCATGATCTGGAGTCATTATCCACCGCGCTAAGCACCACAAATAATCAGTATGACGCAGGATCTGTTACCGGTATTTATGATTTGAATGCCAATGATTACATAGCTTTGATGACCAGAGTGGTTAATGGAAGTGTAGCCGATCAAAAAATTATCTGTGTAAATCTGAATGTCCAAAGAATTAAATAGCCATGGCTGGCCAAGGAGCCGAAAATGAAAAAGTTACTTTTAACTTCTGTTCTGCTTTGGGCTGTCTGGTGTTTTGCCGCACCCTCGGTGAAAATCAACGCTGGATCTTTGCGCTGTATCAATGACGCTTACATCTACGTAAATGGCGGCAGCATCACCAATGCCAATACCGGCACTCCATTTTCTGCCACGAATACCAAGATTTGCACCGCTTCCACCACCTTCTATGGACCCGAAGGCAACCTCGATGCCTTGGTTATCACGCCTTCCGGGAATATGGGAAGTACAACTGTGGCAGTTACCAGCGGATCATTCCACCCTCAAACCACTACCTCAGTGGTGCAATGGTGGAACATAAATCCCAGCACTTCGCAAACCTGCCAGTTAGAATTCCGCTTTCGTAATTCTTACTTAAATTCGTTAACTCTGGGAAATCTAGCTGTTTGGGAATACAGTGGTTCCTGGGTAAAACTGAGCGAAAACATCACAGCCAGCAACGTAGGCAGCAGCTTTACCAGCGTTACTTTTAGTGGAGTAAATTTTGCCTCTTCCAAAGCTGCACATCAAATTATCCTCGGCGATAAAAACGACCAGACCCTGCCCGTAGAGTTATCTTCCTTCACGGCAAACGCTACCGTTGACGGGATCGTTAGCCTTTCCTGGGTTACCCAGTCTGAAAGCGGAATGCTGGGCTACTATGTATGGCGTTCTGGGGACGAATATCTTGCCAATGCCTTGTCCGTTAGCCCTTTGATCCAGGCTACGAATACTTCCACAACTCAGATTTATCTTTTTAACGAAGAAAGTTCTTTGAGCAGCGGAGATTGGTATTACTGGCTGCAAGCCAGGGATATGGATGGAACAGAACGCTATTATGGCTCTATTGTCGTTACTGTCGGCGAAAATCAACCGGAAGTTCCGCCCATCCCTTTGGTCAGCGGATTAAAAAGCCTTTATCCCAATCCCTTCAACCCCGACCTGAATATAGCCTATGGACTGAAAGAAGCGGTAATATGCGAAATCAGTATCATAAATCTACGCGGTCAGGTGATTCGCTGGCTTCTCAGCAGCTCTCAGAATGCCGGGAATTATACCCTGCATTGGGATGGCAAGGATAGTTATGGTGTTCCCTGCAGCTCCGGTATCTATTTTGTCCGCATGCAGGCAGGTAAGGAAAGCTTTATCAAACGAGTCGCATTGCTGAAATAAAATTTAACACATAATCAAATAAGGGCAGGAAACATTTCCTGCCTTTTTTATGGTTTAGAATAGACTACTCAATCAATCTCGCTTTGTCGATGAGGAAATAGCAAAAAAGGGAAGGCAATCTCCCATTTACCATGGTGGAAGTAGCGTCTTCGCAGCTTGTTGTTACTTCAAGTGTCAGGATGACGCTTCCACCACCGCCAATCGGAGAGGGCAGCCCTCTGGGTGTTACACTCCCCTGTCCTTCTTATACAAATCTATCTCAGCACGTTCCTTGTCGAAACCGGCTTTGCCCATCAGGGCATAAGTTGCTATCTTGCCGGCTTCCACGCCTGGTTGATCCAAGGGATTTATGTGTAGCAGTTTGCCGGTAAACACGGTCTGGATCTCATAGAACATGATGAATTGGCCTAGGTGATAGGCATCGATTTGGGGAAAAACGAGGTTGCAGTTTGGTCGTCCTGCTTTGCTAAGGGCGATTTCGGTGGCAAAGCGTTCGGCATTTAACAGCTCAGAAAGCTTACGGTCTCCCAGGTAGCTTACCTCTTCCCGCTCGGGATGCAGATTCGGTATAGTGTAGTCA
>CAZNGW010000064.1:0-14932 GCA_964572925.1 uncultured Candidatus Cloacimonas sp.
CCAACTAAGTAAAAGTGCGCTTGGCGCATAGCACAAGTCCCAGATTTTGCAGGGGCTTATAGTTCTTTAGGAGGAACAATGTCATCCTTTAACCGGGATACTCAGCATGAGTATCGCAGCGGTTTGGAGTCTCTCCAAGCCCACCCAAACAATGCAACCCAAAGCAGATTTTCATCCTGCACCGTTAGCGGAGCTATGTCTTCGTTTGGGATGAGATTTGCCCAATTCCGTGGAGGTAAAAGTGAGTAAACACGACAATCGTATCCGGATCAAGTTGAAAGCCTACGACCATCGTCTCTTGGATCAGTCTGTCGCTGAGATCGTGAAATCTACTCGCAACACCGGCGCCAAAGTCGTTGGGCCTATTCCGCTACCGACCGACCGTTCGGTTTATACGATTTTGCGCAGCCCCCATGCCGACAAGAAAAGTCAGGATCAATTCCAGATGTTGGTTCACAAACGTTTAATTGACATCGTGAATCCCACGCAGCAGACCACCAATGCCCTCAAAAAGCTTGCCCTGCCTGCCGGAGTCCACGTGGAAATCAAGGCCAATACCAGGAGCTAAGCATGATCGGATTAATCGGAAAAAAAATAGGCATGACGCAGATCTTCGATGCAACCGGCAAGGTTATCCCCGTTACGGTTATCAAAGCCGGACCCTGCAAAGTAATCTGCAAACGCACTCAGGCCGACAATGGCTACGAAGCCCTGCAACTGGGATATGAAGAAATTCCTGAGCGCAAGGTGTCAAAGCCCATGCAAGGCCATTTCAAAAAGTTTAACAGCGGATTATACCGTTTTGTGCGCGAGTTCCGTCCATCTTTCGGTCAGCAGATCGATCAGATCAACGTTGGCGACGAACTGAAAGCCGATCTCTTTGGTGAATCCGAAACCGTTAGTGTTACCTCGAAGTCCAAGGGACGCGGCTATACCGGCGTGATGAAGCGTCATGGTTTTGGTGGATTCATTTCCAGCCATGGCAGCCATGAGTCTTTTCGTGGACCTGGTTCCATCGGACAGTGCGCCCAGCCTTCCCGCGTTTTCAAAGGCGTGCGGATGGCAGGACATCATGGCGATGCCAAAGTTACCGTGCGTCACCTTACCGTGGTGAAAGTGGACGTGGAACAAGGCCTGATTATGATCAAGGGTGCAGTTCCCGGACACCGTAACGCCCTGGTAACCATTCATAAGGAACAATAGGTGGTAGAACAATGGTAACAGCAAAAAAATACAATGCCAATGGCGAACTGATCGGCGAAATAACCCTTCCCGAAGCTGTGTTCGACGTTGACGTAAACTCCCCCAAAGTTCTGCTGCACGAAGTGGTAACCATGTATTTGGGCAACCAGCGACAGGGAACCGTGCAAAAGAAAAACCGCAGCATGACCGCCGGCAGCACCAAAAAGCTTTTCAAGCAGAAAGGCACCGGAAATGCCCGTCAGGGAACCCGCAGAACTCCGGTTCGCGTGCATGGTGGCAAGGCGTTTGCCATATATCCCAAGGATTGGTATCGGGTTATCCCGCGCACCAAAAAACGCATGGCTCTGAAAGTAGCCCTCACAGACCGCGCCCGTGAAGGCCGGATCATGATCGTGGAAGGACTCAGCTTCGAGCAATTCAACACCAAGCGGGCCATTGAGCTTCTGGGAAAGATTGCTCCCGAAAAAGGACGCAAACTGGTGGTAACCGAGGGTCATCATCAGCCTACCGTGAAGAGTTTTTCAAACCTTCCCGATGTGCTTACCGACCGAGCCGACGGCCTGTTTGCCTACGAAATCCTGAAGAGCCACTATATCGTGATGAGTGGTGAAGCCCTGAAAAAAGTGGAGGAGGTATTCAGCTCATGATACACCCACGCAATATCGTGATCAGCCCGATAATCACCGAAAAAAGCGGTAATCAGGTTCATACCCAGAATACTTACAGCTTCAAGGTGAGCATCAATGCCAATAAAATAGAGATCAAACACGCCATCGAACGCATCTTTGCCGTGAAAGTCCTGGCGGTTAATACCATCCGTTACATGGGAAAGCCGAAGCGCCTGGGTAAATATACCGGTAAACGCCCCGATTGGAAGAAAGCCATTGTAACGCTTCGGGATGGCGACAAGATCGCCGATTTCGAAGTATAAAGAGGTGAAGAATGGGAATTAAGAAATACAAACCTACCACTCCAACCCTCCGCTTCCGCACGGGTTACACCTTTGACGAGATCACAACCGACACTCCGGAAAAATCTCTCCTCAAACCGGTGCGTAAGAGCGGCGGACGCAACAACATGGGCAGGATCACCTGCCGTCATCGGGGTGGCGGACATCGTCGTCATTACCGAATTATAGATTTCAAGCGTGATAAAGCCGGCATTCCGGCCAAAGTCGCTTCCATTGAATATGATCCCAATCGCACTGCCCGCATAGCCCTGCTGCATTATCTCGATGGCGAAAAACGCTATATCATAGCTCCTGATGGTTTGGAAGTCGGAGCTAAAGTGATGAGCGGACCCGATGCCGAGATCGCAGTTGGCAATGCCATTCCGCTGGAAAAGATTCCTCTGGGTAGCGTGGTTCACAATATCGAACTGAAAAAAGGCAAAGGCGGTCAGATCGCCCGCAGCGCTGGAACTTATGGACAGATTGTGGCAAAAGACGGTGACTACGTTCACGTGAAAATGCCCTCCAATGATGTGCACCTGATCCGCAAGGAATGCCTGGCCACAATGGGACAGGTTAGCAATCCCGACCACAGCCTTATCCAGATCGGTAAAGCCGGACGCAAACGCTGGAAGGGTATCCGTCCTACAGTACGTGGTGTTGCCATGAACCCGGTTGACCATCCTATGGGTGGCGGAGAAGGCAAAACTTCCGGTGGCGGACATCCTGTTTCTCCCTGGGGCAAACCCGCCAAAGGCGGAAAAACCCGCAAAACCCGCAAATATAGCGATAAGTATATCGTTAAAGCGGTGAAAAAGAGATAGTGTGAGGATATAGAAAATGGCACGTTCAATTAAAAAAGGCCCCTTTGTTGATGCCCACCTGCTGAAAAAAGTGGAAGTGCTGGATACCGACGGCAAGAAAAGTGTGATCAAGACCTGGTCACGTCGATCGGTGATCATTCCCACCTTCATAGGCCATACCTTCAGTGTGCACAACGGGCATAAATTCGTCCCCGTATATGTAACCGAGAATATGGTTGGCCATAAATTGGGTGAGTTTTCTCCCACCCGCACCTATCGCGGTCACAAAGAAAAGAAGAAAAAGGGCAAATAGGAGATAGAGAATGGAAGCAACCGCAAAACTTAGTTATAGCCGTGGTTCTGCCCGCAAAGCACGTTTGGTGCTGGATACAATTCGCTACAAGCGTGTTCCGGAAGCCCAAAACCTGCTGAAGTTCTCTCGTCGCAGAGCAGCTTTGGCAATCGGTAAACTGTTGGATTCCGCCGTAGCCAATGCCCAGGTGAAAGATCCCAAGGTGGATCTCAGCCAGATGTTTGTAACTGTGGCCACAGCCGATGAAGGCCCTCAAATGAAAAGATTCATGCCCAGAGCTCAGGGAAGAGCCTTTATGATCAGGAAACAGACCTGTCATATCTCCCTGGAGATTCAAACCATAGAATAGGAGGAAAACCTTGGGACAAAAGATACACCCTGTCCTTTACCGTATCGGCGTCAATAAAGACACCGATTCCATCTGGTTTGCTCAAGGAACATCTTATGTGGATTTTCTCCAGGAAGACATTAAAATCCGGAGCTACATCCACAAGCGCTTGAGCGACAAATCAGTATCAAAAGTGAAGATTTCACGTAAAACCAGTTCCATCACTATCGACATCCATACAGCCCGTCCGGGTTTGGTGATCGGTAAAAAGGGCGAAGACATAGACAAGCTTCGCAACGAGCTGAACGTTCTGATCAACAAAAACCGCAAGAATCCGATCACAGTGGCGATCAACATTGAACCGATCGACAAACTGTGGCTGGATGCCCGTCTGGTAGGACTGGAAATTGCCCGCCAGTTGGAAGAGCGCGTTTCATTCCGCCGTGCCATGAAGATGGCTATCCGCAACGTGATGAAAGAAGGCGGACAAGGCGTTAAAGTTCAGGTTTCCGGCCGTTTGGGCGGAGCTGAAATTGCCCGGACAGAACGCTATAAACAAGGCAGAACCCCATTGCATACCCTGCGCGCCGATATTGATTATGCCCACGTGGAAGCGAATACCACCTATGGCGTGATCGGCATCAAGGTGTGGGTATACAAGGGCGACATCTTAGGCTAAAGGAGTATAAGGAATGTTAGCGCCCAAAAAAGTAAGACATCGCAAGATGATGAAAGGCAAAAGAGATGGCCTTTCCTGGACCGGCTGCAACGTTTCCTTTGGCGATTACGGTCTAATCGCCCTTGAGGATGCCTTTATTTCCAGCCGCCAGATTGAAGCTGCCCGTATTGCCATTACCCGTCACATGAAACGTCTTGGTAAAGTCTGGATCAGAATATTTCCGGATAAACCCATCACTCAGAAGCCGGCTGAAACCCGCATGGGAAAAGGAAAAGGCGCACCAGAGTATTGGGTAGCCGTGGTTCGTCCGGGCCGTGTCCTTTTCGAGATCGAAGGTGTGGACATCAAGATCGCCAAAGAAGCAATGCGCCTGGCTGCTCACAAGCTGCCGATCAAGACCCGCTTAATTGCTCGTGAAGGAGTGGAACTATGAAGACCGAAGAAATCCGTGAACTTAGCGTCACCGAGCTGCAGGCCAAGCTGGAAGAGCTGCGCATTGAGCTGTTCAATCTGCGTTTCCAAAAAGCCAAAAACCTGCTCGACCGTCCTGACCGTATCCGCATTGTCCGCAGGGACATTGCCCGGATTCACACCATCATCAAAGAAAAAGAGCTCAAAGCTTGAGGTGAAAAGTGGCTGATAATCGTAAAATGATCAAACAGGGAATTGTCGTGAGCGACAAGAACGATAAGACCATCGTAGTTCGCGTGCAGCGTCAATTCATCCATCCGTTATATAAAAAGACAGTGCGCCGCCATAAGAAATTCATGGCACATGACGAGACCAACGATGCCCACGTCGGCGATGTGGTTCAGATCATGGAATCACGTCCGATGAGTGCCCGCAAACGCTGGACTCTGCACAAAATAGTAGAAAGAAACAAGTAAAGGGGTTTTGGAATGATTCAGGTTCAAACCATGTTGAATATCGCCGATAACTCCGGCGCAAAGAAAGCCATGTGCATCAAGGTTCTTGGTGGCACTAAGCGCAAATATGCGTCGATTGGAGACGTTATTGTTGTCGCGATCAAATCCGCCACACCTGGTGGAAAAGTAAAGAAAGGCACCGTCGAGAAAGCCGTGATCGTGCGAACCCACAAAGAAGTTCGCCGTCCGGACGGATCATATATCCGTTTTGCGGATAATGCAGCCGTAATTATCGACGAAAAGCACGAGCCCAAGGGGACCCGTATCTTCGGGCCGGTTGCCCGCGAACTGCGCGAGCACCAATACATGAAGATAGTGTCTCTGGCGCCTGAAGTGTTGTAGGAGGTATCAGTGGCGACAAACAGACTAAACTTAAAGAAAGGTGATCTGGTAATGGTGATCTCCGGTGAAGACAAAGGCAAGAAAGGGCATATCCTGAAGGCCTTTCCCAAAACCGGACGTGTCATCGTGGAAAAAGTACACATGATCAAGAAGCATGCCAAGCCCACACAGCGCAATCCGCAGGGCGGCATCATCACCATGGAAGCTCCCATCGATGCCTCCAACGTGATGCTGTTTAATGAAAAGCTGAACGCCGTTTCCAAGCCCGTTTTCAAAGTTCGGGAAGGACACCGCATCCGCGTATGCAAGAAAAGCGGTGACGAGCTGTAGAGGAGAAGCATATAATGAATCGTTTGAAAGAACAATATAAAGCCCAGGTGGTCTCTGCCCTCACCAAACGCTTTGGCTACAAGAACCCCCACCAGGTTCCCAAGCTGGAAAAGATTGTGGTAAGCATGGGCGTTGGCCATGCCACCCAGAACAAGGCTTTGCTGGACAATGCCGTGAAAGATATGGAAATGATCTGTGGACGCAAGGTTATCGTTACCAAAGCCCGCAAATCAATCTCCAATTTCAAGCTGCGTCAGGGCATGCCCATCGGGTGCAAGGTTACTCTGCGGGACGAAGTGATGTATGAATTTTACGATCGCCTCATCTCAATCGTCATTCCCCGCATTCGCGATTTTCGCGGTATCCCGGCTGATTCCTTCGACGGCAGAGGAAATTTCTCCTTTGGCCTGAAGGAACAAACCGTGTTTCCCGAGATCGAATACGACAAGATCGATGCCATCCGCGGGCTGAACATCACCATCGTAACCACGGCGCACTCCGATGAAGAATGCCGTGAACTGCTGCGTGAACTGGGAATGCCCTTCCAGAAGAACCAATAAGGAGAGATAAGTGGCCAAAAAATCACTCATCATCAAACAACAACGCACCCCCAAGTTCGCCGTTAGAAAATACAACCGCTGCATGATCTGCGGTCGTCCCAGAGCCTATATGCGCGATTTTGGCATGTGCCGTCTCTGCTTCCGCAAATATGCTTCCATGGGTCAGATTCCTGGAATCACCAGAAGCAGCTGGTAAGCTAGTAATATGCTGCAATCTCTCTTGCATTATGGGTCTATTAAGCGTGCATTAAGCGTCGGACGCTTGTTTCACGCTTATTGCTCCCATGATACGAGCAGGTTGAATGCGGCAATCATAACAAATAAACCCGAAAATGAGGAAAACAAATGAGTGTTAGTGATCCGATAGCTGATGCATTGACCAAGATCCGCAATGCATATCGTGCCGGACATGCGCAAGTGGTCGTAAACCATAATAAGCTTGTGGAAGCTTTGGTGAACATCCTTGCGCAAGAGAACTTCGTAAACAGCGTTCAAGTTCTCGACAAAGATCCGGAGCAGAAAATCAACTATAAGCGTATAATGGTAATCCTTCGCTACACCAATGCCGGTGATCCAGTGATGCAAGGATTGGTAAGAATTTCAAAACCCGGCCGTCGCGTTTACGTGAAAGCCGATAAACTGCCCAGCGTATACAACAACACAGGTTGTGCCATTATCTCTACCAGCAATGGTGTGATGGTGGATCGCGATGCGCGCCTTAAACGCGTGGGTGGTGAATACATCTGTAAAGTTTGGTAGGGAGGATAACCCATGTCACGTATTGGAAAAGCCCCCATCAAACTCAGCTCCGGAATTGAAGTAAAACTCAACGAAAATGTGGTAGCCGTGAAAGGAAAACTGGGTGAACTCAGCTATGCTCTGATGCCCGGGATCTCAGTAGAGATTGAAGACACTACCGTTCACGTTAAACGTAACGACGACACCAAAAGCCAGCGCGCCTTGCACGGATTAACCCGTGCCTTGCTGCAAAATATGGTTACCGGGGTAAGCGAAGGTTTTCAGAAAACCCTGCATATCTTTGGAACCGGATATAGCTCTGAAGTGATCGGACCCTGGTTGAAGCTTGCCCTGGGTTACTCACACGATATCCTGCTTCAGGTTCCCGCCGGACTGCAAGTAAGCTCTGAAGCCGTTCCCCGTTCCAAGGGAACCCGCTCGGACTTTACCAGCATCATTACCATCAAGGGAATTGATAAGCAGCTTGTGGGTCAGTTTGCAGCGCAAGTCCGCAGTTGCCGTCCCCCCGAAAACTATAAGGGCAAAGGCGTCCGTTACCACGATGAACACGTTACCATCAAAGCCGGTAAAGCCGGGTCCAAATAAGGGAAGGTGAGAAATGATAAAACCCATGACCAAAATTAAAGCCGCCCTCCGCACCCGTCGCCGTGCAGCGATCCGCAAACGTTTGAGCGGAACCGCTCAGCGTCCCCGCCTGGTGGTGTTCCGTTCCCTGAATCATATCTACGCCCAAATCATTGATGATGTGCGAGGCGTTACCTTGGTGTCGATGTCCACCATTGCCAAGGACATGAGTAAAACCGATGGCCTTAAAAAAACTGAAAAAAGCTTTGAAGTTGGAGTAAAACTCGGCGAAAAAGCATTGGCTGCCGGGATCACCACAATTGCTTTCGATCGTGCCGGATATAAGTATCACGGCAGAGTGAAAGCCCTGGCTGACGGTGCTCGCAAAGCCGGGCTCGTATTCTAAGGGAGGATAGCTTGAATTACGAACAACACCAAGTAGAAGAAGAAAGACTGGTAGAAAAAATAGTTGAAACCAAGCGCGTTGCCAAAGTCGTGAAAGGTGGAAGGAACTTCAGTTTCTCCGCCATCGTGGTGGTCGGCGACAAACAAGGTAACGTTGGGGTTGGCAGCGGAAAGGCAAACGAAATAGTGGATGCCATTCGCAAAGCCAAGGAAAAAGCCACCAAAAACATGTTTCGAGTCCCGATTGTGAAAGGCACTGTCCCTCATGAGATAGTTGCCCGCTTCGGCGCTTCCCGTGTGATGATCAAACCGGCTTCTCCTGGTACAGGAGTAATTGCTGGCAATACCACACGCGCAATCTTTGAAGCTGCCGGAATCGAAAACATCCTCTGCAAGTCTCTGGGCTCGAACACTCCGACCAACGTGGTGAAAGCTACCGTCAACGGCCTGAAAGCCATGCGTACCATGGCCGACATTTCCCGCCTGCGCAATAAAACCATGGCGCAACTTACTGGCAGGGAGGAGAAATGAAGCTTAAAGTGACCCAAATCCGCAGCACAATAAATAGAATTGAAGACCATAAACGGGTTGTCGAATCCCTCGGTCTTGGGAAAATTGGCAAAAGCCGTGTTCATGACGACACCCCCTCCATCAGAGGTATGATCAAGAAGGTCGGATACCTCCTTAAAGTAGAAGAAGTGCAGGGAGAATAACGATGTTAACCTTAAGTAATCTTGGCAGACCTGCCGGAAGAAAAAACAAGAAACGCCTCGGAAAAGGCCAGGGCTCCGGTTGGGGTCACCAGGCCGGTCGCGGTCACAAGGGTAAAAAAGCCCGGGCTGGCGGCAACGTTTCTCCTGCTTTTGAAGGCGGTCAGATGCCCATGCATCGCAGACTTCCCAAACGCGGCTTCAAAAATATCTTCCGCGTAGGCTACCGTGCCCTCAATCTGGATCGCCTGCAAGACCTGGAAGTTACTGAATTCGACGTGAATACCCTCGAAAGTATGGGCCTCATCCCCTGTAAGGGGAAAAAGGCACAGGCTCCGGTTAAAATCCTGGCCGGAACCGCGGAAGAATTCACCAAAACCGTTACGATCAAAGCGCATGCTTTCTCCAAGAGAGCCAAGGAACTGATCGAGAAAAACGGTGGCAAGGCGGAGGTAGTGTAACTTGTTAAAAACATTAGGTAACATGTTCCGGATTCCGGACCTGAAAAAGAAGATATTATTTACCGCTCTGTTCCTGGTGCTTTACCGGATGGGAAGTTTTGTTCCCGTTCCCGGAGTGAATGCCACGGCTTTGCGTTCATTCTTTGAAGGAGCCCGGGAAGGCGGAAACACCCTGTTTGGTCTGCTTGACCTCTTTGTGGGTGGAAACTTTGAGCGTGCCTCAGTTTTCGCGCTGGGAATCATGCCCTATATTACCGCTTCCATCGTGATCCAGCTTTTGGGAAGTATCATTCCCTATTTTGAGAAGCTGCGTAAAGAAGGAGCTGACGGTCAGAAGAAACTGAATCAGATCACCCGCTATGGAACAGTCGGTTTGGCGGCGTTCAATGCCGTAACCATCACTATGTGGCTTTCCAACCTTTCCGGCGGTGTGGTTCCTGCACCAGGTGCCCTTTTCCACGTAACCGGCATCATAACCCTGATAACCGGTACCATGATCGTGATGTGGCTGGGTGAACAAATCACCGAACACGGAATCGGAAACGGAATATCCCTGATCATCTTTGCCGGTATCATTGCCCGTTATCCTGAGGGTTTTGTGCGCATGTTCCAAAAGATCGGCGCAGACCCCAGCTACACCTGGAAAGCTGTTGCAGCGATTGTCCTTATGGTGGCCGTTACAGCTGCAGTGATCTTCGTTACCGAAGCCATTCGCAAGATCCCTGTGCAATATGCAAAACGCATCGTAGGCCGTAGAGTTTATGGCGGTCAGAGCACCTACATCCCTTTGCGTGTGAACACGGCTGGGGTGATTCCGATCATCTTCGCCCAAAGCATCCTGATGTTCCCAGCTACTATTGCTGCTTTGTTCAGTAAAAGTGGCGGTTTCTGGGCAACAATGCAGAGATGGCTTTCTCCTGGCGCTGCGCTCTACACCTTGTTATACGTCGGACTGATCATTTTCTTCGCCTATTTCTACACCTCCATGGTGCTGAACCCAACCGAAATGGCCGAGAATATGGTGAAATACGGTGGACACATTCCCGGTAAAAAGCCCGGTAAGAAAACCGCTGATTACATTAATAGTGTGCTTGTCCGCATCACTTTACCCGGTGCAATCTTCTTTGCTTTCATCGCTCTGCTTCCTGAGATCATGAGCCACCAGTTTGATCTGCCCTTCTATTTTGGCGGAACCGGACTCATCATCGTGGTTGGGGTAGCGCTCGATACTCTGCAACAGATCGAATCCCACCTGGTCATGAGGCACTATGATGGCTTCATGAAGAAAGGCAAGCTACGTGGACGTTCCACCTAAGATATGATTTACCTCAAGTCACCCTCTGAGATCGACAAAATGCGGGAAAGCTGCCGGATTATCGGTGGTTTGCTGGAAAGCCTGAAAGAGGTCATCCGTCCTGGAGTGAACACTCTGGAACTGGATGAGTATGCGGAAGAATATATCCGCAGCCGGGGAGGAATCCCTTCTTTCAAGGGTTACCAGATTCCGGGCTTAAGCCCTTTCCCGGGCTCGATATGTGCTTCGCTGAATGCAGCGATCGTGCATGGCATCCCTCGCAAAGAGGTTGTGCTGAAAGATGGTGACATAATAGGTATTGATGTTGGTGTAGTGAAAAACGGTTATCATGGCGATGCGGCCTATACCTACCAGGTGGGCACCATCAACCCGGAAGCCGCAAGATTGCTGAAAGTTACCAAGGAAAGCCTTTTCCTGGGAATAGAAGTAGCGCTTGCCGGCAACCGGATCGGCGATATCAGCCATGCCATTGGTTCTTATGTAAGTAAACACGGCTACTATGTAGCAGACGATCTTACCGGTCACGGGATCGGCAAAAGCCTGCACGAAGAGCCTCAAATACCGAATACTGGCAAGCCCGGACGCGGTCCCAGAATCGCAGCGGGCATGACCCTGGCCATCGAACCGATGGTTAATATCGGCACAAATCGAGTAACCGAAAGAGGCTGGGAATTCAGCGTGGCGGATAATAGCCTTTCTGCACACTTTGAACACACCATCCTGGTAACCGAAAACGAACCCGAGATATTGACTGCCTTGTGAGGATAAGCATATTATGAGTAAATCCGGCGTTATTGAAGTGGAAGGCGTGGTTACAGAAGCCCTTCCGAACACTACTTTTCGTGTCCAACTGGAAAATGGCCATGAGATATTGGCGCATTCATCCGGTAAGATGCGGATGAACTATATCAGAATCCTGCCCGGCGACAAGGTGAAAGTGGAGCTTTCTCCTTATGACCTTACCCGCGGCAGAATTACATATCGTTATAAATAAATGATTGCATACAGCCCTGTGGCTTAGCAAGGAGAAAACCATGAAAGTGAAAGCTTCCGTGAAAGTGATCTGCAAGGATTGCAGAATCATCAAACGCTACGGCGTTATCCGCGTTATCTGCAGCTCCAACCCAAAACATAAACAAAGACAAGGATAAGGGAGGATAAACTTGGCACACATCGCAGGTATTGAACTTCCCAGAACCAAACGTCTGTTCATTGGGTTAACCTATATCTACGGCATCGGGCGCACCCTTGCCAAGGAGATCTGCAAAAAAGCTAATATCGACGAAATGAAAAAAGTAGCCGATCTCAGCCTCGACGAAGAAAAAATCCTCCGCGACATCATTCAGAATGAATATGTGGTGGAAGGCAGCCTGAGAACCCAGGTAGCCATGAATATCAAGCGCCTCATGGAAATTGGGTGCTATCGCGGCCTGCGCCATAAACGCGGTCTTCCGGTTCGTGGCCAAAGAACCCACACCAATGCCAGAACCCGCAAAGGCCCTCGTGGCAGCGCGATTAAGAAGAAGAAATAGGAGTAATCATGGCTAAGAAAACCAGAGTAAAGAAAAAACGTGTCCGTCTTGCCTTTGATGAAGGCCTGATCTTCGTACATTCCAGTTTCAACAATACGATCATTTCGCTCACTGACCGTGCCGGAAACGTTCTGGCCTGGAGCAGTGGCGGTAAGATCGGCTATAAAGGCTCCCGTAAAAGTACACCCTATGCGGCTCAGATTGCAGCAGCAGAAGTAGCCAAAGCCGGTGCCGACATGGGGATCCAGAAAGTTGGCGTGATCGTTAAAGGCCCTGGTGGCGGACGCGAATCCGCTATCCGTGCGGTAAATGCCGCAGGTATCAAAGTTACGATGATCAAGGACGAAACCCCCATCCCTCATAACGGTTGCCGTCCACCCAAAACGAGAAGGATATAAGGAGAGGAAGAATGGCCAGATATACAGGACCAAAAGCAAAACTCTGCCGCAAGTTCGGTGAAAACATCTTTGGCACTGCCAAGTATGACAGAATTCTCGGCAAACGCAAATTCCCTCCAGGACAGCATGGAAAAAACATGCGTCGTAAACTTTCCGATTACGGCGTGCACCTGAAAGAAAAGCAAAAACTTCGCAATACCTATTGCCTTCTGGAAAAGCAATTCCGCAATTACTTCTTCAAGGCTGCCAAGGCCAGCGGAGTAACTGGTGACAACCTTATGCAGATTCTGGAACGCAGGTTCGACAACGTAGTTTATCGTTTGGGCTTTGCCGTTACCAGAATGCAGGCACGTCAATTCATCACTCACGGCCATTTCACGATTAATGGCAAGAAAGTGGATATCCCTTCCCTCCTGGTAAAAGAAGGGGACATCATTGAAGTGAAACCCAAAAGCCGTGGCATGAAGCTTCTGGTGGAAGCCATGGACAGAACCGAAGTTAGCTCACCCTATACCTGGTTGAGTGTAGATAAAGAGAATTTCCGCGGTCAATTCAACGCAATTCCCGCAGCAAGCGAGATTCCGGTCTCTGTTGACCTTCGTCTCATTGTTGAGTTCTACTCCAAGTAATGCCGCTATCAGCTAAGGAGCAGCTATGATGTATCTTGAACCACTGCAAATGCCGGAGAATGTCGAACACGACAAAGCGACCTATTCGCGCAACTTCGGCAAATTTGAAATTGGCCCTTTGGAACCCGGATTTGGAACCACTTTGGGTAATACCCTCAGAAGGATTCTGCTTTCCAGCATCCAGGGAGCTGCGGTTCGTTTCGTGCGGATTGAAGGTTTGCACCATGAGTTTTGCCCGATCCCGGGGACCAATTCGGATTATATCGATCTGATCCTACGGATTAAGCAGCTTGTGATCCAATCCAATTCCGTGGAAGAAGTCCCCATCGTTCTGGAACACAAGGGCAAGGGTGTAATCACCGCTTCCCTTATTCAGGAAAACGCCCACGTGAAAGTTATCAACAAAGACCTTTATCTGCTGGAAGTGGTGGAAGACATCGATTTCAAGCTGGAGATGATCGTTGGTATCGGACGCGGCTACGTTTCCGCAGACCGGCAGAATCCGGAAGGGAAAGCGGTTGGTTTCATTCCAATCGATTCCATCTATTCTCCTGTTTTGAAAGTGAACTTCAGCGTTACTCATCAGCGAGTGAAAGAAAGAATGAATTTCGACCGTTTGATCCTGGAGATTCATTCCAACGGAGCCGTGGAGCCGATGATCGCCCTGTTCCTGTCAGCCAAGATCCTGAAAGATATGGCTGCCAAGATCGCTCTGTTTGAAACTGAACCTGAGTATATCCGCGATGTAGAACTGGATCCCGATCTGGAAGAAAAGGAACGCATTCTGCGGATGAGCGTGCGTGAGATCGAACTTACCGTTCGGGCAGCCAACTGTCTGGCCGGAGCCAAGATTGAAACCATCGGTGAACTCGTTTCCAAAAGCGAAGCCGAAATGCTCAAATTCCGCAATTTCGGCAAGAAATCTCTTGAAGAGATTGTGCAGAAACTTAAAAAATACGATTTGGAACTCGGTATGGATGTCGATGGCATCTACCGTAAAATCAGAGAAGCCCGTAGCCGTGGCATCCTTCCTCCCGAAGAAACACCGGCTCCGGCTCCAGTGACCAAAGCAGAAAAGAAACCCCTCGAGGAAAAACCTGCGGAAGAAACAACGGTTGCCTCCACACCCCGTAAACCGGTTCCAGCCCCCAAAAAGAAGGTGAAAAATGCGACACAGAGTTGAAGGTAGAAAATTCGGACGCGAAACTGACGCCAGACGCCTGATGATGAGAAACCTCGTTAAATCCATGGTAGAACATGGACAGCTGAATACCACCCTGGCCAAGGCCAAAGAAATGAGACGCCACGTTGAACGCGTGATCACCTATGGCAAAGCCAATACTGTTCATGCCAGAAGACTTGCCTACAGCGTGCTTGGCGACAGAAGCCTGGTAAAAAAGCTGTTTGATGAAATCGCTCCGGCTTTCCAAGGTCGTCCCGGCGGTTACACCAGAGTGATCAAGGCCGGTTTCCGGAAAGGTGACAGCGCTCCCATGGCCATCATCCAGTTCGTGGAAGAATCCACCATCAAACCCAAAAAAGATGCTATCAAGGCCAAAGACCTGAATAAATAAAGAAATTCGCATCTAAACAAAAGCCGGATGAGTGATGAGCTCTCCGGCTTTTTTCATGTGTTTGTAAACAACCTCAATCAAAGGCAGTTGAATAAACAAGACCGTTGAATAAATAGGAACACCAGATTTATCTGGTTGGACATGCCAGATTT
>CAZNGW010000065.1:0-14774 GCA_964572925.1 uncultured Candidatus Cloacimonas sp.
GAGCTAAAGCTATACAACCTGAAAGGGCAGCTGGTCCGCATTCTGCACCAGGGAAACCAAAGCAAGGGACTTCAAACCCTGGCCTGGGAAGGCTGTGACGATAGTGGCAGGCATGTGGCATCCGGCATTTATATCCTGCAGCTACGCCTGGATGGCAAAGCACAACAGGCAATGAAGCTGGTGAAGTGGTAAGCAGGAGCAATAAGCAGGCCCTTCACAAGCCTATTTCTGCAGCGTCATTTTGTTATGAAGGATGTATTTGCCGCACCTGATGGTGTAGATATAAACTCCGCTGGACACTGGCCGATCGTGTAGGTCTTTACCATTCCACTCAACTTGATAAACTCCCTTTCCGTGGACAGGAACAAGCAAAGTATAGATCAACTGCCCTTTCAGGTTATAGATTCTAATTTCCGCTTCTTCTTTCAGGTCATCCATTACCTCAAAACGCAGCATTGTGCTTGGGTTGAAGGGATTGGGAACGTTTGGCAGCAGTTTTATCGCCACTTGGGGAATTGTTACAATCTCATCTTCAGTATCGTCAGGGGGTGAGAAACTGGTAAACACACAAACCACTCCATATCCTATGCTCAGGTCAATAATCTGCTGTCGTAATGAAAGAGCCACACTGGAATTTGGTGGGTAATTGTAATATTCGATCAGGAGTTTATCTATCTTTGCACTTGCCCACACTTTGGGAATGAAGCTAAGCGTGGAATCCGCAACATTCTGAAGTTGGTATTCATAGTTGTAGCTATGATTGTAACCATAATGCAATCCGCTGAGATTGAGCTGAAGATTATGAGGAAATGAATATCTTCCCACGATTCGGTATTCCATTCCGCCATAAATGGAAGGAAAGGGATCGGGGAAAATTTCGGAAACTGAGCTTGCCGGGCTTATTGAGAGATTTGCCAGGGGGAAGATAGGATTGCGTAGTTCATTGTAGAAGCTGGTAATCGTGTTTACTATCTCTGCGCTTTCCAGGAAAATGCTTATTCCTTTATGATATTGCGCCAGGGAATTTAGCAATTGGTAATTAACTTCCGAACCAACACCAAAACAGAAGATATGCGGTTCAGTATATGCATTCGCAACCTGACTATTGATATTATGAATAATCTGATAGGTATCGGTAACCCCAACTGTGGGTAAGCCATCGGAAAGTAATAAAACGCAGTTTTTATATCCCTCTGCGGGCACTCCAAATTGGCTGATGGCAGTGGACAGAGCTCCATAGAGATTTGTGCCGTTCAAACTGGGCATTTCGTAGTTGTTTACATAATCTATTGCCGAGTTTTGATTTGTCGGAGTCACAGGTTGAAGTTGATTCCAGCGAGGTCGAACCAAATGGTCATAGAGGATTACATTGAATCTGTCGTTGGGCTGTAGATGGCTTATCACATAACATGCTGCAGCTTTCGCGTTTACCAGGCGATCTTCGAAAGACATGCTTCCGGAAACGTCTATCACAATATTCAGGTTTATTGCAAATACCGTATCTGCCGGTAAACTGTCTTCCGCAAAGGAATAGATAAAAAACCCATGATTCCCATTATCCGGGGGATCTTGCATAATGGTACTTATTCCCCAGGAGCTTAGCTCAGCATTTGATAGCATCACCACACAGCGGTAGTTTTGGGTAGCCGGTTGATTGTAAACCAGATAGCTACCTGTGGCAGTATAAGCTGAATGGGTGGTTTGGGCAGGGACGTTCAAAATGTCAAAATCCACTATCTGCTTCTCTGATACTACATCAACCGACAGGCTCTGTTTGGCTAAGCTGGTGAGTTGGATATAACTGTAATCATTTTTCAGATTGATGGTAACACTGCCATAATTGTTATTCAGCAATTGGACATAGGTCAGTTCATATTTCAAGGAATCGCCATAGGCCAAGGAATCGGGAATATCAAAGATCAGGGGCATTAACTGCATATATAGGACAAAGTTATCGGGAAAAGTGGAAGGTCCCCCAGGATGGGTTTGGGGAACACCCGAAATTGAGGCTTCGTGCCAGGCACCTCCAGAAAACCATTTCAGATTGGTAGCATTGGCACCCCGGGGCATGGGAAAATATAAACGTGGCATAACCGTCTGTGAGTTATAATTGATGAAAACTTCCTTAACAGTAACTTCAGCAATTTGGTTATTTATCCCCACTTCATAGTTGCATTCTTGCAAAGCCACCGTCTGAAATACACTTTGACCGCGGTTTACCACTACTCCTGCTGCATGCATTAGAAGAATAAAACCACAAAACAGTAAAAAGACAATCATCCTTTTCATGACTTCCTCCAGTCTATTAGTTATTCCATTGATATCATATATACGCAATTTCTGTTCCAATAATAAGAATGTTTGGGTGACAGGGATTTAAACTATAATAAATTTCTGAAATGAGACCTCAAGAACTGGATTTATTTGCCACCTCGCCAATAACCTCTTTTTTGGGGAAACGGTTTCATTGAAAAAGGGCTTCTTCAAGAATCTGAACCCAATCATACCGCTATCATACCGCTTGCTCATGTGGTATGATAGTGATATGATAGTATTTTGGTTGCCCGGCAAGACTGGAGTTAATGAGCTTTGCCAGCCGCCACCCTTAGGCAAGGTATGAACAGGGCAGCGGCTGTGCAAAGTTGGGTAGGTTCGGACTACTTAGTTTGAGTTATTTTACCATCAGCATTTTCTTGGTTGATTGGTAGTTACCGCTCTGCATGCGATACAGATACAGCCCGCTGCCGACCAGTCTGCCTTCAGCGTCTGTGCCATCCCAGGAGATTGTGAAGATTCCCGCTGCGGAATGATCTCTGGAAAAGCTGCGAATTAGCTGACCTCGGGAATTGAAGATATCAATCCGGACTTGGGCAGGTTCCGTAATGGTGTAGCGCAGGTTTGTGTTCGGATTGAAGGGATTGGGATAAGCATTGTGCAGCTCGGTATAGACTGCCGGTTCAGGCGTTTCCGGATCTGGATCGGAACTGCCAACCACGACCCTGACCGGGCCATAGAACTGGCTTGAGCCATCCAAAGCGATGCTTTCCAGCCAGTAGAAAAGGGTTGTGCAATCCTGGATTTCGCTGTCCTGATACTGGTAACTGGTCAGAGAGCCGGATGATTCGCCTTCGGTGATCAAAAGAGGATTGATTTTAACTGCAGAAGTAAGATCGGCAGAAGCGGATCGCAACACGTTGTAGCCGCTGTGATTGGTTTCCGATTGACTGATCCAGGCTACAGTCACGAACAGATCATTGCTGAAAACCGCATTAAAATAGGACAATTCAACCGGCAGAGTGGATTCTGCGTCCACGGGAAAAGCGATTTCCAGATCACCATCAGCCTTGGCGTCAACGGTGAAGCTTAGGACTGTGTCGGTCCAGCTTCCGGGATTGGAAATGGTGTTAAAAGCTGGCCCAGGAAGGATTCGATACGCAATCTGCTGGGGTATGAAGCCCAGATTATGGTTCACGGTTATCAGCTTGCCGGAAAGGGTGGTTCCGCTGCAACCAAGCTGAAGTACCAGGCCAACATTCGGTAAACCAATATCAACAGGTGCATAGCTGGCAGTGGCATTCAGGGTGATGTTCCCTTCCAGGCCATCCACTTGCACGGTGGGACTGACAGGAATTCCATTGATTTCCACCGTTCCCGCATCCAACACGGCACTGGAGGTGGTGGTGAAATTCCATTCAGGGCATCCTGAAGCCGCTCCAGCAGGATTGGTGGGCACTACTTTCCACAGGTATGTAGTTCCATAGGCCAAGGTAGCAGGCGTGTAGCGCGTTACAGTGCTGCTGGCTGGAACTGCCGGCAAGGACTCACCCAGAAACAGGTCATAGGATGTGGTATTGTTGTCGCCTCTGGTCCAACTGAGGGTTCTTTGCAGGGGAACGTTCGTTGCACCACTGGCAGGGTCAGGATTACCAGCTGCCAAAGGTGTGGTGAACTGCCCCACTTCCAGATTATTGATCATGAAATCGCTATCGGCATTGCTGATCAGGGAACCGGCATAGAAAGCGATTCGGATATGGCCGGTATTGCTACCCAGAGGAATCACCATCCTGTCACCCCAAACGCTAATCTCGCTGAGGATATCAGGTGATCCGGTGTTGTTCCATTCCCGCACGATGTTTGCCGTGCTCCAGGAAAAGCCATCACCCACCAGAACGGCAAAACGGTCGTCTGGACCATATACCGGCGCTGTGCCAGTCGGGGTTTGACCATATTTCAAAACCGAAAGATCGAAGGAAACGTAGTAGTTATTATCGGGGATGTTCAGCAATGGGGTTACCAGCCAGCCGTTCACGTTGTTCCAGATATTGATCGCCGCAGCTTTATCGGTTCCACTGATATTCAGCCAGTCATCACTTTCCCACAAGCTGCTGCCGCCCAGGACAATGGGATCCTGCAAAACACCTCCATAGCGCTGCCAATCGCTATTGGGAGGGACTGCTGCATCGAAACTCTCCTGCCAGGGGAAACTGGCTATGGAAGGATCGAGCTGAGTACTAAAACTCCAAACAGGGCAATCGATGGCATCACCAAAGCTGTTGTGAGGTATAACCTGCCAGTAATAGGTAGTGCCATATTCCAGACGGTTAGCAGGTTGATAGGATGTGCTTGTGGTTTGCTGAGCCGCCACCAGATTGGTTGGCGGATTGTCAGTTCCCAGGCTGAAGGTGTAGTAATCCGGCAAACCACCATTGTGAAACCAGCTAAGCCCCGTGGTAATCTCCACATTGGTGGCAGTATCAACTGGCGTAATGGCAGAAGCAGCAGGCGGAACATCAGTTGGATCGCTCATAAACCAGATATTGGGTCTGCTGCCATAACGGGTTCCTGAACTGGTGGGGAATGAAGTATCCGAATACTTATATACACAGGTGTTGCTTGCCGATGTATAGCGGAATTTTGGCGGTCCGGCAAGTTTGCTGCCATCGCGGTTTTCCCAAAAGATCTCCAAGGCATAAGCGCTGTTTAGATTATAGGGAGTGTCCAGCGTGATTTCCACCCAGCCAGGTCCGTTCCAGGTAATCGAACCGTTGTAAACCAGTGTGTAAGATGCTGGATTGGGATATCCGGTTGCCGTAGAGGCGTAAGAATCGTTGTAAGAAATGGCCATGTAGATCTTTTGGTTGTCGGTTACGTAGTCGGTAATGGCTGTCCCCAACTGGAATGCGATCTTTTTGACTGTAACCGTTCCGCTCATCCCGGCTCCGGTAAGATTGGCTGAGGTATAGATGAATTTGCTCCAACCATAGTTGTTGTAACCATAAAACGGAACATAGTTCTGGGTTGAGGTTCCGGTTCCGATTCGATAATCCCCGGCAAAGATCAAGCTACACAGAAGTATGCCCAGTAAGATAATGATGATTTTCTTTTTCATTTTTTCTCCCATGATTTCAATGGATAGATCCAATGGGGATTCCGGATACCCCCGTTTAAAATGGCGAAAATTGCGGGTGAAGTGGGTTGTTTGTCTGGTTCAGGATTAGTCCGGCTCTTCCCCTGAACAGATACTTGCTCATGAGTTTTTTTTGTGCGATGAGATCCTGAGGGAGATTCACTTTCACCCGATAGAGATAATTTGCGGCAAAGCATCTGAGAGAATGTCAGATTTTCTTGGACTATATTCTGCTTCTTTCCAGATTCATTGGCTGCCAGGTTTATCATAGATGGTTTCTTATCATTTCTTTGAATTCCTGATCTTAATGCTTACATATAAGTATCTTATATAAATACAACCGCTTCTTTGAACGGCTAAGACAAGGGAATTCCAAGCTTCAAAAACTGTCAAGATTTTTTTTACCTTGTTTCGGCGAAATCCAATAGATACTTGAGTAATCACTCACAACTTAATCCTCATTCCGGGCCTGACCCGGAATCTCTTGAAAATAGCGAGAAAAAGAGGATAAAGCCAGGGAGATTCCTTTCCTTCCTTCTGCACTGGATGTCTTTCGCAGGCATGAGGAGAGTGATTCAGGTAAAAGCAGCAGGATATTAAAATGATAGTATGATGTGCAGCAGTTTTTACAATGGCTACCTCGAAAAATAAAAAGGCTGAAGCCAGTATTGCGTAATATTCAAAGACCCTTAAGGTGATCTGCAGACTCTGAGGTTGCCTGGCAGATTTCTTACTTTATGCTTTGCCAAAGTATCTGGCCTGTATAGCCTAAACAAGCCGCTAATATATCCTAGCTCAAGATTGCCTATTCTTCAGTTTGTTCCACCATTCGATGCGTTTTTGAATCTCTTTTTCAAAGCCGTATTGGCCTGGACGGTAATAGGTTTTTTCCTTCATCTGGTCGGGGAAATATTTTTGGTAAAAGTAGTGGTGTTCGTGTTCGTGGTCGTATTGATATTCCTTACCGTAATCCAGGTCTTTCATCAGTTTGGTAGGGGCGTTGCGGATATGCAAGGGAACCCCGTAATGACTGGTTTTACGCGCATCTTCAGCAGCTTCGCCATAAGCCACATACAGGCTGTTGCTTTTGGGAGCGGTAGCCAGATAGACCACAAGTTGCGCCAGGGCATTGCTGGCTTCGGGCATACCGATAAAGAGCAACGCGTCCTTTGCCGCAATGGCTTGCAGCAGGGCATTGGGATCGGCCAGCCCGATGTCTTCACTGGCAAAGCGGATCAAACGTCGCACCAGATAACGTGGATCTTCCCCGGCTTCCAGCATGCGCGCCAACCAATATAGTCCGGCTTGTGGGTCAGAACCACGTAAAGACTTGTGTAAGGCTGAGATAAGGTTATAGTGCTCTTCGCGGTTCTTGTCGTAGAACATGGTTTTTTTGGCCAGGGTTTTGGCCAGTTCTTCTACCTTTGGATGCGGGTTTTTCAGCAGATAGGGTTTGATCAGCTCCAGTTCGTTCAAAGCTCGACGGGCGTCTCCCCCACAGTTTTGCGCCATCCAGCCGATTATCTCTTCATCCTCTTCCAGCTGTAATTCAGAGAACCCACGCCGCAGAATCTGCTTCAAATCATCTTCCTTCAGCGCTTCCAGCACAAAAACATGGCAACGGGATAACAAAGCCGGGATAACTTCGAAAGAGGGGTTTTCGGTGGTAGCGCCAATCAGAATTACCGCCCCGCTTTCCACATAGGGTAGAAAGGCATCCTGCTGGCTTTTGTTGAAGCGGTGTATTTCGTCGATGAAAAGGATGCTGCGTTGGTTTTGAGTGCGATGGATATAATCGGCATCCTTCATCACCGCTTTCACATCGTTAATGCTGGAAAGCACTGCGGAGAAATGTATGAAATGGTAGCCGCTGATCTTTTCGATGATCCTGGCGATGGTGGTTTTGCCGCTTCCGGGGGGACCCCAAAGGATGAAAGAATGATACTCGCCGTTTTCCACCATCTGTTGGAGCAGCGAATTAGCCGCTATCAGTTTTTCCTGCCCACGCAGTTCATCCAGGCTGCGGGGGCGTAGCTTTTCCGCCAGAGGAACGTCCCTGGCTTCCAGTTCCGATCTCTCAAACAGGGTTCTTTGGTCTTTGTCTGCCATTCAGGGAGTTCAATCCTCCATAAGTCCGGTCAGTTCTGAAGGATCGAACCAGATATGAGCGCCTTGCAGACGTTGGATTTCAGTTAGCAGGAGGTTTTTATGCTCATCCTCTTCGTGGGCAAATCTCAGGAAAAGCTGTTTTAATTCAGGTTCAGGACAGGTTTCGGCCAAGCTTTTGTAGATGTTTTCCGCCAGTTCTTCACGGCTGATTGCATATTCCAGAACGTCCTGGGGATCGTTGAGATTCACTCCCTGCAGTTCCTGAGTTGGTTCTTCAGGTAAAACCAGGGTTTGTCCAGGAAATTGTTCTGTAAAGGCAGACCGCATTTTCTGTTCGTGGTTATTTTCCAACTGGACAAGTTCGGTGTAAAACTGCACCGTTTCCGGATTTGCAAAGCTTTTGGACAGGGCTTTATACATTTTCTGAGCCCTGATCTCGGCTGCTATCACCATTCTGTAGCTGTCTTGAATGTTCATTTTTTCACCTCTGTTGATATATTAAGCACTTTCCTGCTCAAAGCACAGTAAAACCCTGAGAAATATCTTGACGGAATTTGAGAATACCGTAATTAGAAACTATTAGAAAGATTCAGAATTATCTAATTGCACCCGTTTGCTGAAATTGGGAGTTCAAATGGAGAAAAACGGCCCTCTGCCACCCATAGAACCTGCAGTAGAGACCTTCACCAGGAAGGAGAGCGGGCTCCCTTTGCGTAGACGTTTCAGATCTTCAGTAATAGTTAGTTTATTCCTGGCCTGTGCATTGCTAATTATCGGTTTGGCATATTTTTTCGCTGGTAAAAGACAGGTTAATGAAAATATCCGGAATGAGATGAATTCCCTGGCCGACATGAAAGCAACCCAGATCACCAACTGGCACAATGAACGTTTGGAAGATGCACGGCAAATCTACGAAAACCAGCTCCTTCAGGATATGGCGAGAAGGCTTCTGGATAATTCCGGTACCGGCATCGAAAGAACTAACCTCAATTCCTGGATGAAGGTTTATGAACGGCAGGAAGACTATCGGCTGATAGCACTTTTAAACGAACGTGGCGAAGCAATGCTTGCCTATCCTGCAGGACTAAAGAGGTTATCGCTACAGCATGGGCACTATTTTGAAACCGCCCTGAAAACAGGTAAGATTGTTTTTGCCGATATTCACCGCGATATAGACGATGCAGGCAATGAAAGCAAGCATGCGATAATGTCCTTCTGGATTCCAGTGCTGAGTTCAAAAGCCGGTGTTCCCTCCAAGGGGGTATGGGTTCTGCAGATTGACCCCGAAAAGCTCTTATATCCAATGGTGGCAGCCTGGCCTACCAGGAGCAAAACTGCTGAATCTTTTCTGGTGGGTAGAACAGACGATTTTGCAGTCCATCTGAGCAATGTGAAGCATCTGCCGGATTCGATTCTCAAACTGAAACACAAAATCAGTGAACACCCTGACTATCCTGATGTGATGGCCATCACCAAGCCGGAAGGTATTTATGAAACCCATGATTGTCGCAACCTGAAGGTGATAACCACTTCCCGTAAAATATACCAAACCCCTTGGTATCTGGTTTTGAAGGAAACCAAATCCGAGCTTTTCCACGATTTTTACCGTCGTGCCTTGAGTATTTTTTTAATTGCCTTAGGGATTGTGATCTGTTTTTACTTTTTAATCGGGTATCTGGAACGCAACAAAGACGCTGATTGGCTGCGAAAACAGCTTTCTCTGGAACAGGAAAAGCTAAACGCCGCTCAACAAAACGCCGAAAATGAGGAGAAATTTCGCATCATCTTCGAAAAATCCGTCACCGGGAAATCCATCACCTATCCGGATGGATCCTTGCTTCCCAATCCGGCTTTCTGTGCGATGCTGGGTTATGATATTCAGGAAATGAAGCTTAAGTGGCGCGATCTGACTCATCCAGACGACATTAACCTTACCCAGGAAGTTATCGACACCATCCTGAACGGGAAAACAGATAGTGTTCGCTTCACAAAACGATATCTGCACAAAAACGGCCAGGTGGTATGCGCCGACGTTAGCACTTCCTTGCAAAGGGACAGAGATGGTAAGCCCTTATATTTCATTTCCACCATTCTGGATATTACCGAACAGAAGCGGAATCAGAGAGAAATAATCAAACTGAACAGGGTCTATGCGGTAATCAGCCAGATCAATGAAATGGTGGTGCGCAACCGTGACACTGAAACCATTTTGAAAGAGGCTTGCCGGATTGCCGTGGAATTCGGGAGTTTCAAACTGGCTTGGATCGGACAGGTTGACTTTGAGAATGAAACCGTGAAGCCCATCCTTTGGACGGGAGAGGAAACGGGATACCTGGCAGAACTTGGTGTGATCTCCATTCTGGATGTGCCTTTGGGACAGGGGCCGGTGGGAACCTCGGTGCGGACTCAGAGATTTTGCTACGTGAATGATATAGAAAGCGATCAGAAGATGGATCCCTGGAGGGAAAGCGCCTTGAAACGCGGTTTCCATTCCACTGTGGCACTACCAATCATTGTTCACAATAAAACTGAGTATGTATTCAGCATGGCTTCGGGAGAAGCTGATTTTTTCAATGAATCCGAGATCAAATTGCTGGAAGAAGTTACTGGAGATATTGCTTATGCCCTGGAGATGATTGAACTCGAAAAGAACCGCAATCAATCTCTGGCAGCCCTGAAAGAAAGCGAATATCGCTTCCGTGAGCTTTTCGAGCACCTCATCAACGGCGTTTCGGTCTATACAATCACCGGGGATGGAAAGGATTTCATTATCCGGGATATCAATCCTGCTGGAGAAAGGATCACCCGCGGCAAGCACGATGAGATCATCGGCAAAGTAGCAGGTCAGGTTTTTCCGGGCTTGATCGAAAAGGGCTTGATGGACATTTTTCTGGAAGTGCATCGCAGCGGTAAACCCCAACAGTGCTTTACCTTTAACTATGTGGACGGAAAGCTGGAATACTGGCTGGATAACTATGTCCTGAAGCTTGATTCCGGTGAACTTGTGGCGATTTATGACGATATTACCAGTCAAATAACCGCCGAAACTGAGCTGCGCGATGCCAACGAATACCTGCAAAACCTTTTCAGTTCAGCCAGCGTTCCCATCGTAGTGTGGGATGCAGACTACCAAATCGAGCGTTTTAACCATGCCTCGGAGCATTTAACCCAATACAGCGCTGAAGAAGTGTTAGGGAAAAAACTGGATATCCTGTTCCCTTCCGAAAGCAGCAATCTCAGCATGGCCAGGATGATCTCAGCCTCACGTGGCAGCAATTGGGAGTCTGTGGAAATACCCATCCGGAGAAAGGATGGCCAGATCAGAATCGTTCTCTGGAATTCAGCAAATGTATACCATAAGGATGGCAGCACTTTATTGGCAACCATGGCTCAGGGACAGGATATCACGGAACGGATCGCCTCTCAGCAAAAGATCCGGGAAAGTGAGGCACGGTTGAGGATCATCATCGACAGTGCCCCCTTTGGGGCGCATACTTACGATCTTCTGGATGATGGAAGCTTAGTCTTGATTGGGGCAAATCTATCCGCGAATCGAATTTTGGGAATTGATCACCAGACTCTTCTGGGTAAGAAAATTCTGGAAGCTTTTCCAGCTCTGGAAGGGACAGATATCCCTGAGAACTACTCAAAAACAGCCAGGGAAGGAATAACTTATCATAATGACCAGTTGCTTTACGAGAGTGGCGATATATTGGGTGGATTTGAGGTGCACGCCATGCAAACTGGAATAAACCGGGTAACAGCTTTCTTCATGGACGTTACAGAACGGCGCAAAGCAGAAGAGGCCATCCGCCAACTTAATGAAGAACTGGAATACCGGGTGGCAGAACGCACCATCCAGCTTGAGATCGCCAATCGGGAACTGGAGGCTTTTTCCTATTCCGTATCCCATGACCTGCGATCGCCTTTAAGGGGAATTGACGGCTGGAGTCAGGCTTTGGCCGAAGACTATGTTGATTCTCTGGATCAGCAAGCCAAAGAATACCTCGACAAAATCAGAAGCGAAACCCAAAGAATGAGCCAGTTGATCGAAGGTATGCTGAAACTTGCCCAGATCGGCAAGATCTCAATGGTTAACGAAAGCGTCAATCTCTCCAAAATGGCAAGCTACATCATCAGCAGATTGAAGGACCAGGAACCCGAACGAAAGGTTTTGATTGATATCGAATCCGAAATTGAGGTTCTGGGAGACCATAACCTGCTGGAAATAGTCCTCACCAACCTGATCAGCAATGCCTGGAAATTCACCCGCAAAAAGCAAACTGGACACATCATGATCGGCAGGACGAGCTATGCTTCCTGCGATGTGAAAGATAAAAGGACTCCCCAGCCTGATGCCAAACAACCGGTTTACTATATCCGCGATAACGGTGCGGGATTCAATATGTCGTATGCCAACAAGCTGTTTGGAGCCTTCCAGAGAATGCACAAGGCAAGCGAATTTCCCGGCACCGGGGTGGGGCTGGCAACCGTGCAAAGGATCATTAACCGCCACGGTGGCCGGATCTGGGTGATGGCAGAACTTGAGGTAGGCGCTACTTTCTATTTTACCCTGCAGGAATCAAGATAGGAAACTAATACCTGTAGAATATCCTCCCTGACCAGGAATGTGCCCCTGGGAAGCCTATTAAATAATCTTTCCCCGCTTCCTCCTTCCTTCCTGCCTACCCAGGTTCCACCCCATAGCCACCCTCATCCCTCCCGCATCCGATTCGGGTGGATTACGGGTGGATTATGCGTGGCGGACGGGAGGCGAAAAGGAAAGCAGCAAGCGCTGACCTGGTATCGAGCTTCGTTATCGTATTTTGTTCAGTTTACTTAGCCAGCACCGCTTTGCGGGTAAAGCTTTGTGATCCGGCTCTCAACCTGATGATATACATCCCGCTGGAGCATCTGCCGTTGTTGTTATCCCGACCGTCCCAGCTTACGGTGTAATAGCCCTTTTCCCTAATCCCGCCACTCAACTGCCGAACCAACTGCCCCTTCAGGTTATACACTTCAAGGTTGTGATCAGTTTTGGACGCCAAACCGAATCTGATCTGGGTCTCAGGATTGAAGGGATTGGGATATATTGAGGCAAAGCCATTCACCACCGGAATTTCCGGAGCTTCGGTAGGGGAATTTAGATATTCAATTGAAACCGGGCCATGCAGATGAAGACTACCTTCCAGTTCCTGGTGTTCCAGCCAGTAGTAGTAAATCCCGGCTTCGTCCAACTCCTTATCTTCATACAGGTAAGTTTGTTGCTGCGAAGAGTTTGTAGCATGAATCAAACCGCTGATCAGGATCGCCTGGCCAAATTCGTCGTTCTTTCCACGATATAAGCGGTAACCCAAAAGGTTTGTTTCGGACTGCGAAACCCAGATGATCTCCACCTTGTTATAAGCGCTGATGGTTACGCAAAAATTGGATAGCTCAACCGGCAAGGTTGAATCTGCCTGGTCGGAAAATACGATTTCCAAGCCTTCCAGCTCTTTCGTAGCCGGAACCGTGAACCGAACCTGGGTATCTGTCCAAAGCGTTGCCTGTGCAGGTGCGAGATAGATGTATGAACCGTTCAGGGTTCTATATACCAGATGGGACGGCACGAAGCCAAGATTGTGGGTAATCCTGAGTTCCGCTCCCGACAGATTGATTCCCGTAACCAATACCGTAAGTCCGGTATGCTCAACGTAAACCTGGGGCTCACCGTAACCAACGCTACCGCTTACCAGCATGGTGCTGGGAGCCGGAAGCCATCCTTCAATCTCCACGACCAAAGGGATCAGGTTCTGTTCGTCTTCTATCTGCTGCTGCATGGTTATCTTGAAGTAGTTGTCCCCTTCCACTGGATCACCAACATAATCCTGATAAATCTCGGTATTCGCAGCTTTGATCTTTACGTCGTCTATCCGTAGGGCCAGCTGGTCTGTGCAATCGTAATGCCGGAAGGCAAAATACACCGTTTGCCCTGCCAGGGCATCCAGGGAAAAAGCCCGATACTGCCATGCGTCCGTGCTCAGCGTCTCTTCCAGGATTGTGGTGGTGAATTGCTCCGGAACCGGCTCTCCAGTAGAGACCAGAAGGGCATAGTGTTCAGCGTAAGCTGTGTCGTCATAAGAGCCGACCCAATAGCTAAGGCTATCTCCTTCGGTGATCTGGATTGGAGGTGAGATCAGCCAGTTGTCCGGAGTTATTGCGCCTTTCCCCAGCTGCGTTCCCAAACCCGGTATTTTACTTTCGGCAAGCTTTCCTGTTCCACTGCACAAAGCACTGAGCGCAACCTTTTCCTTACGTGTATCCGGCACCCAGGATTGTGAAGCTCCCAGCCAATTACCACTTTTCGCCATGGAAGGATCATTTTCCAGGATCCAGGTGTAGCCATCAGCGTTGTTGTCCCTGCGAACCCAACCCTGAACCTGGAACTGGGTGGCTCCCACATAAGTTGGCTCAAATCCTTCCATATAGGGTTTTTGAGATATGGTGTTATCTACTGTCGTCCCAGTGATCTCCACCGTATTGATGGTCTTGCTGAGATTGTCGGTAATACTCAGAGTGGCCGAATGGGTTCCCTCCCGGTCTGAATTGTAGTAAACCGTGAAGCTAAAGCTCTCTCCCCCACCCAGAGTAATTGGCAAACTCGGAAGATCGGTAAGTTTGATGTATTCGCTTCCGCTTAGCTTAATGCCGTCCGTAATGATCTGCATGCTGCCACCGCCATTGTTGGTAACGGTAAACTGCTTACTGCGAGTGTAGTTTATGTAAAAATCATCAAAGTCCCAGACCGTGGGATCGATATGGAAACTTGGCAATCCATAATCACCGGCGACAAAATTGTCCACTTGAAAGCTAAATGAATCGTCGGAAACGCATTGGATCGCAATATAAACTGTGGTATTCTCACAAGATGCCGGAAGGGTGTAGAGGAAATTAGTCCAACTGGTAGGTGCGTCCACATAGGTTGCCGCACTTCCAGCCAAGTAATTGGTAAAATCGCTATAGCTGCTGCCAGTTGTGGAATACAGCACTTTGAAGCGTTCCAGTCCATAAGCGCTGGTGATCGACCTGGCATAGAAACTGATCACCGGGTTATTCCCAAAGTTGAGAGCCGGAGAAATCAGCCAATCATTATTAGGAGCTGTCGAGGCTGCCATACAAGCTGCGTATTTGGAGCCCGCATAGGCATCCCAATAGCTTAGAGCTGGAGTTGTGGCAGACGGATTGAAGGCAATGTAGGAACCTGTATATCCATTATTGT
>CAZNGW010000066.1:0-14237 GCA_964572925.1 uncultured Candidatus Cloacimonas sp.
GACAGAACCAGAAACAACGATAAACATCATAGGAATTAGTAATAATCCGTTAGGAGTGAATAGTAAAAGCTTGACACATAACACATGTGAACAGAAAATGAAAAAGAGTCTATTCGGTTACCAATATCAACCGTTTAGTCTGGTCCGGCACCTTGCAAACAAAGGTCACCGCGGATTGAGTTTAGCAGATGAAACAGCCAGAATGGCTTTATAGCTTACACAATTTTCAGAGAAAGAGAGGACCGGAATGAAATATCTTTTGATAATAACCCTTCTGCTTGTAACTACAGTCGTGTTTGGTCAGATCCCAGAACAGCCTGTAGGAAACGGAACCCCAGAAAATCCATATCAGATAGCTAATTTTAATAATCTCCTTTGGATAAGGCAGGCCCCTGGAAATTGGAGCCTGCACTACCTTCAAACTGCCAATATCGATGCCAGTGTCAGCACTGAGCTTGAGTTGGGGGCTGGATGGACCCCGATTGGAAACACCTCACCATTTTTTACGGGAACTTACGATGGGCAAGGCTTTGAGATCCAAGGCTTATATCTTAGCCGCACAACCAATTATTACACTGGACTATTTGGTTATCTGGTGGGTGCCAAACTGAACCGTATTAATCTGCGCGGTATGGAGATACATGGGTTTATATATGCCGGAGGGTTGGCTGGGGTTGCGCAAAGCAGTGTTATCAATAACTGCTCGGTAACCGGTTCCCTGACCGGACAAATAGATGTGGGCGGCATGATTGGTTTCGCAAATTACAACAGCGTTATAACCAATTGCTATTCTCAGGTTTCGGTGCAGGGAAGTGAAAATGTGGGTGGAATGGTAGGTCAGTGTGGTTTCAACAATTCCTATTTTTACCGTTGCTTTAGTAGTGGACTGGTTAGTGCTGGGGCGGCAATTTACCATGGAGGGTTCATTGGCAGATTGAATGGGGGTGGAGTGTATTACTCCTATTGGGACACTCAAAGTTCCGGACAATCTTCCGACCCCATGGCAATTCCCAGAACTACTGCTCAAATGAAACAACGGGCAACTTATGAAAACTGGAACTTCGACACGCAATGGAGTATCCAGGAAGGTGTTTCCTCCCCTGTCCTTAACACCCTTGCTGTTTGGGATCTGCCCATAACCCTGACGCTTGCATCGTTGTCAGGTTCTGGAACGGAGACCGATCCTTATCTGATTGAAAATGCAGATCAGTTTAATGCCATAAAGCTTGACCTGACCGCTTGGTACAGACTTACCACCGATATCGATCTTAGTGCCACTGTGGTTTGGAACCATGGCCAAGGCTGGATGCCGGTAGGAACTTTGGCTGTTCCATTTTCCGGGGTTCTGGATGGGGCCGGACATAGACTAACAAATCTGGTGATCAACCTGCCAAAATCGGATTATTCAGCGATCTTCGGCTATACCCAAAACGCCACGCTAAAAAATCTGACTATCGTGAATGGCCGGATCAATGGCAAGAACTTTTGCGGTAGCCTGGTTGGAGATGCATTGGGAGGGACCATCGATCATATCAGCTTTACCGGACAGATTTATGGCTACGACTATTGTGGAGGACTTGCCGGAAGAATGGAAAACACCCTGATGGCACACTGCCAAACGAACCTCAGTTATTGTTCCGCAGGTGGTTTTACTGGTGGAATAACTGGTGTGTTAAGCTCTTCGGGCTCACTCAACGGTATGATAAGCGAATGCTTTAGCAGCGGAGAGATAGTTGCTGGATGGCATGTTGGCGGTATCGCTGGAGCATTATCCTGGGGAACTATCAACGATTGTTTCAGTATTGCCAATGTGACTGGAGGTAGAAATCTGGGCGGAGTTGTCGGAATCGCAGGTGGCAGCAATCCTGGATACATCAATAGATGCTATGGTGCAGGCACAGTCAACCTACTCCCAACAGGCAGTTTTGAAGGTGGAGTGGTAGGATATTTGTCTGATGGGAGTGCAGTTACAAGTAGCTTTTGGGATACTGATACTACGGGAATCCCCAATAATCTTCAAAATGGCGGAAAGACACACCCCGAAATGATCTATCCTGGTTCTCAGACTACATTTGCAGCCTGGGATTTCATCACCATTTGGCGGCACGACACTCAAGGCTCACAAAATGGTGGTTATCCCTATTTGGCCTGGCATGAGCTTCCAGTTCCCGATATGGTTCAGAATCTGACGATAAGCAGTGAAGATAATGTCCTTTTACTGCAATGGACTCCCCAAGTGGGTATTTACAGCTATAAAATATACGCTTCTGAAGATCCCTATCTGCCATATTCACAGTGGTCATACCTGGGGGTAAGCAATACAAGTGAATTCACAACTGCAGCGGATGATTTGCAGTTCTTTATGGTGAGGGCTGTGCTGGAGTAAGGAAATTACGATAGCTCACCCTGGTTGCGAGTTAGGGCGCGAAAGTTGTTTTGGGAGATTCCTGCTTTCGCAGGAATGAGGACTAAAAAGAGCAGGGATGAGGACTAAAAAGAGCAGGAATAAGGACTAAAAAGAGCAGGGATGAGGACTAAAAAAGAGCAGGAATGAGTGACCTCTCGACCCCTCTGCCCCTCAACCTTCGATCCTTATCCCAACGCCACATCCAAAGTCATCATCAGAGCAAAACCAAGCATTACACCCAGGGTTGCCAGGTGGCCGTGCTTTCCTTTCTGGGTTTCAGGGATTACTTCGTCGGCAACCACATAGATCATGGCTCCAGCTGCAAAAGCCAGCGCATAAGGTAGGATCGAGCGAGCAGAAAGAGCCATCAAAGCTCCCAAAACTCCGCCAACCGGCTCTACCATACCGGAAAACTGCCCCCAAAAAAAGCTCTTGCCGCGTGAATAGCCTTCTCGACGCAGAGGGATTGCAACTGCTGCTCCTTCGGGAATATTCTGAATCCCGATGCCTATTGCCAATGCGATTGCTGAGGCAATGGAAGCATTTCCCAAACCATGTGCAACGGCTCCAAAACCTACTCCCACCGCCAACCCTTCAGGAAAATTATGCAGGGTAATGGCTATGAAAAGCAAGGTGGATTTTCCCCAAGGGCTTTTCAGCCCCTCACGTTCTGTTCCTTCGAGAGTTACGTGCATATGTGGTAAAACCAGATCTATCAGGCGCAGAAAGAAACCTCCTGCCAGAAAGCCGATTACTGCCGGCCAGGGACTTCCGTTGCTTAATTCAATGGCTGGGGACAGCAAACTCCAATAACTGGCGGCAATCATCACGCCAGCGGCAAAGCCTAATAAGGTGTCCAGAATTGACTGGCGGATAGATTTGAAAAAAAGCACAAAACTGGAGCCCAAGGCAGTCATGAACCAAGTGAACAAGGTTCCCATCAGAGCCAGAACTATTGGGTTGTGCTGCATAGGCAAGTCCTTAAATTTATACTGGTTACACGGATTTCACGGATTGAACGGATTAACATGGATTCTTTTTTTATTAACCAGCTGTTACCTGCTGTGATAGCTTTCCAGGGCTTCCAGCAAGGCGGCGATAACACTGTTTGGATCATCCACCATCAAACTGCGTTTATCACCGTTGTCGAAGGTTATTACAACATTTCCCAAGGCTTTGGAGATTTCCCTGATCTTGGGGATCACAATATAGCACTTTCCCAAGTGCTCATCGTTGTATTCATATACGTTTTTCATGGTACTTCTCCAGATTTGATTATTTCACCTCATCCCGGACTTAGGTTAGGGTTTTCATGTATTTGCATGAGATTCCTGCTTTCGCAGGAATGAGGTAAGGTAGCAGGAATGAGGCAAGGTAGCAGGAATGAGGCAAGGTAGCAGGAATGAGGCAAGGTAGCAGGAATGAGGTAAGGTAACAGAAATGAGGAACTCCTCGACTCCTCGCCCTCTCGACTCATAACTGACACCTAATACCTCTTCAAATTGCAGCTCTGCGAATATCTCTCTCCCGGTCTTAGATACTCCGCATAATCAAAATCAAGCTCTATCAGAGTATAATCCGGATCGTCGTAGCCTGAGAAGTATTCATCAAAGAAAAAGCAGCGCTCTGAAGCCTCAGCTTTGAGCGCTGCATTATGGACAAGGGAAGCATGTCCGCTCAACCGGACATAGCCGGTATGACCATCTTCAACTAATGGGATGCACACTTCCACCAGTTTGTTGTTGCTGATCTGGCTTACCTTGGAATCGCCGCTGAAGGTTGCCACAAAATAGCGTTCATCATGGATGAACAGGACAACCGGCCTTACGTGGGGACGGTTTTTGTCGCTGGTGGCAAGATAAACGTATTGGTTTTGTTTTATCCAGGAAAGCATTTCCTGCTGGAGGGCTGATTCCGAAGTTCTGGCCATGTTATGCTCTTTATTTGGGGAAGCTGAAACCGGTTATGAAAGCCTGGTTTTCAGGATTTGGATTGTCTTTTGTGTCGCGGGGAAGGCTTTCGATTTTATGGGCAACGTCCATGCCTTTGGTAACTCTGCCGAACACGGTGTGCTTTCCGTCCAGCCAGGGAGTTCCACCCTTCTTGGTAACGATGAAGAACTGGCTGCCATTGGTGTTGGGACCTGAATTGGCCATGCAAATCGTGCCGTAATCTACCTTATGGATCAGGATTTGGGAATATAGCTTGTCCTGGAAGCCGGTTTTATCGCGGTAGAAAGCAAGGTCATGCCTCATTATCGGACTCAGGCTGCGGGCAGACTGGCATTCTTTTACGAGGGCTGCTATTTCGGCATTGGGAGTACGGTTGTTTTGCATGTGGGGAACGATCATTTTGTTCCAAACCACTTCAGCTGTGGCTTCATCCTTGATTTCGCCGGTAATCTCTGGTCCGTTGTTATAGCATTCGTCTTCAAAGCTGTAGCCAGGTCCGCCGGTTCCATCGTTGCTGCGGTCGGTGTCACGGGTTTTCGGACATCCGCCCTGGATCATGAAGTCTGGAATTACACGGTGAAAATAGAGGCCGTTGTAATATCCTTCCTGAGCCAGTTTTATGAAATTAGCCACGGTTTTTGGGGTAAGGTCTGGCCACAATTCAAGTTCTATGGTGCCATAGGTGGTCTGCATTTCCACTTTGGTGGTATTGGCAGGTTGTTCAGTCACAAGTTCCTCCTTCGGTTGGGGATTGGTTTTGATCTGACTCCAAATGGCAACAAAGCCAAACATCAGAGCGATCAGGATTACGATCAGGGTAAGGTTTTTGTTTCTCACATTTACTCCTGTATTGGTTAATTTACTGTTTATACTCGTTCAGGGTCGGTAACCCTTCATTAATTTCCACATAGCTGAAGTGTTGCAACCAGTCACCACAGTTTACATAGTAACCAGTCTCCAGTTGTTTAAGCTGGGGGATATGGCTGTGCCCCATCACCACGATATCCGCCTTGCCTTTTTTGATCAGGCGTTGGGCATAGTTTTCCAGTCCCAGGGTTTTGGCTTTACGCAGTTCCGGATTTTCCTTTCTTTGCCTGCTGCTGCGAGAAAACAGGCTGCCGATGGATAAAGCCAGATCCGGATGCAACAGCTGAAAGATGCTCTTCACCATTCTCAAGCGCACCACTTTACGATAAAGCTGATAACGCAGGTCGTTAACGGTACGGGTATCGCCATGCTCAAAGCGGATTTTCCTGCCATCCGCAGTTATGGTAACGCCATCCGGATAGATTTCGCAGCCAAGATACTGGGGTAGAAAGTCGCCAAACCAGAAATCGTGATTTCCGCTGATGTAGATTATCCGGGCTCCGTTTTCATGCAGGTCGGCCAAGGCTTTTAGCACCGGAAAATATTGCTTCACAATGGTATACTTGCCGTCGAACCATAGATCGAAGATGTCGCCTACCAAGACCACAAGATCATACTTCCCCGTCACTGCCTTCAGGAAACAAATCAGTTTATCTGAGGTATCCCTGTCGTTTTGGCTGCGGGGAGAGTATTTATAGTGACAATCGGAAAAAGCAAGGATCTTCATTTTTGCATCACATATTCCAGGATGTTCACACCAAATTTCAAAGCGGTGTCGCGCACTTCAGGAGGGTCATTGTGTGTTTCCGGATCAGCCCAACCGTCAGAAATATTGGTTTCGTAGGTATAAAGGCACATGAGGCGGCCATTATCGTCAAAAATGCCAAAGGCTTGTGGGGATTTTTCATCATGTTTATGGATCTTGGGAGTACCGCTTGAAAAATCGAAAAAGCTGGTATACAAAGGAAAAGATGGATCAAGCTCGGTGAGGGAACGCTCTGGGAAAACCCGCTTGATCTCTCTGCGGAAAGCTGCGTCCATCCCATAATCGTCATCAGCATAAAGGAATCCTCCACGTAGCATCCAGGTTCTCAGGTTGTCCACTTCGCGATCAGAAAATCGAATGTTGCCATGCCCGGTGAGATACAAAAAAGGATAGTCATATAGTTTGGGATCACTTGCTTTCACCACAGCCTGATCGATCGGAAAGCCAGCCCCCATCACCTGATTGGCATATTTCGCCAGATTGGGAAGCACTTCGGGATCGTTATACCAATCTCCTCCTCCGTCATACTGCAGTCTGGCAAAGCCTGTTTTGACAGCGTTTTCGACCGTGGCAAACAGAAGGCAGGATAGAACAAGCAGGAAAAAGGTCAAGGCGCAGCGCATGTTTAATTCTCGATCTTCAGATCAATGCACAGAATCGCACCATCAACCACGGCGTAGAAGCAGTTTTCAAAACTGTCATAGGCGGACAGAGCTTCCAGATTTTGTTTCAGGGTAAGACTGCTGAGGGTTTCACCCCGGTTAGGATCTATGATGCTGATGCTGCGTTCGGAAGCCAGAACTACAATGCTGCGATCCAAACGCGGATCGTCGGAATTACTGATCTCACATGGAACGAAACGGCTTCCGCTGATGTTCTCGGTTGGCAGGTCAAGCTTCCAAATCTCGCTTCCGTCGTCCCTCAAACCCAGCACTTGCTGGTTGGCAAGGCTGATCAGTAATATGCCGTCGTAGTTGGTGGCATGTCTGATCGAAGTGGGAAAAACTTTGCTCCACAGAAGTTGCCGACTTTTTTTATCATAAGCGTTGAGCCGGTTATTTGAGGCAAGGTAAATGCTGTTTAAATTGAAGGCTGGAGTTTGGCTTACCTCATAAGGCAGGTCGGTATTCCAGGCAACCTGAAGGCTGATATTGCGTGCCGGTAGATTTACGATCCGATCCATATATTTTCGCAGATCTTCGGTGTTTATTTTTAGATTGGTGGGAATTTGCTCCAACCTAAGGGTTTTTTCTTCTTTTACGGTAAGACGCAGTTTATGTATCAATTGATCGATTAAGCGGTTGCCAAAGATCATATAAAGGGCGGTTAGAACAGAAAGTGTGATCAACACAATGCTGCTGATTTGCAAGCGGGAAAGCTTGCGATGCCTTGGTTTGATCAGCTTTTCACGTCCGTCCAGGATCAGCCAGAGGGGATTGTCTTCACCGGCGTAGCTTTCGATGAGAGTGTCGATGGTGCCGGGATCATTTACCCGGGGAATCAGCTTACGGGCAAGTTCGCCGTTAAGAATGATCAACCTTTGGTTATCGGCAATATAAAGTCGTTGGGTTTTAAACACCGGATCCTGGTCTGAGAGACCAAAAAGCTGCAATCCCTCAAGGCTTTGAACCTGATAGTTCTTCCAGTCTTTTCCGACGGGGCTCAGTTTCTTGTTGTCTGCCTGAAGAGCAAAGATGCGTCCAAACTGCACAAAATAGAGTTCATGATCGAACAGCACGCCAAAAAACAGTGAAATTCCCCGTTCCTGGAGATTGGTTTTTCGCAAGTGTGCGTGTAGCTTCCAATGTAGATCCGTAAAGAACTGCTTCAGCCATTTTTCGATTTCCAGCCTGGACACATTGGCGATTTGGGAATTGATTATCTCCAGCTTGAGCTCAGCGATGACCTCTTCCAGGATATTGTCCTTTTCGGGATGCCAGGTAAGCAGAAACCAGGCATAGCGTCCATCCCGGGACGCATTGAACTCACAGATGCTATTGGGTGGATTGGCTTCACGGCTTTGAAGAGAGATCATGTTAACTCCACCATTTGAAAAAACTGCGCCAGGACACCCTCAACAAAGTTGGGATATCCATCAGCATATTCGTGTAGGAGGCATTGGCCAGGGGACACCAGCATTGCTTGTGATGAATGCTGCGACGTTCCAGCTCGGCTTCTGGAGAAAACCAAACCTTGGAGAAGTTGTATTTGTTTTTTCTTAGGCTGCCCAGGGGATTGGCTTTGATGCAGCAACTCCAGAGATCGCCGTCAGGTGAAATCTGGCAGGAAGCTACCCCTGAATAGCAAGGAATAACCTGTTGTTTATCGCGCATAATGCGTTTTACGAGGTTGTAATATTCAATCCTGAAAGCCATGGTTACTTTGCTCATCCCTTTGTAGCTCCCATTTTTGATGCGGTGGATCAGATAGTCCACAGCACTCTTGTAGGAAACCAGGGAGGGAGTGATATCAGCGCCGATGGTGTCCAGTTCGACCCGCTCTTCAGCGATTTCGGTAATGTAACTGTCGGGCTTCAAGCGCATCAGTTCATTGGCGATGGCAGGGAAGTTTTCCACATTGAATCGGGAAATAACTGTATGGATACCAACATTCAGATTCGGAACTTTCAGAGCTTTGAGGCCGTGAAACGTGGAAAGGGCTTTTTTATAATTTCCGGGAACGTTGCGAATGTTGTCGTGCTGGTCTTCAATTCCATCTATGGAAACATTAATAATGATCTGTGCTTTGGGACAGGCTTTGGCGATGGCTTCGGTTTTTTCGATGACGGTTTTTACCAGCAAGCCATTAGTAGGGATGTTGATAATGCGTGGTTTGGAAATTTTGTAGATTTCCGATACAACATCCACTATGTCACTACGCAGGAAGGGTTCTCCTCCACTGAAAGTGATCCAGTAGGGAGAATGCCCGATACTTTTGAAGATTTGCCGGTATTCATCCACACTGAGGTTCTTGGCCTGCTTTTTCCAGATTTTGCAGGTATTGCAACGGGAATTGCAGGTATAGAGAAGGCTTACCGTGTAATTCATGGGCAACAGGCGCGGAAAACCCAGGTGCTTCATCAGCCAATAGCCAATGATCCGGAAAAGGATGTATATCATGATTTGGCTCCTGCGGCTGGTTTTTTGGCCGAACCGGCTATGTCCCAGGCAAAGGGATTTTTGCCGTTTATCCGGTAATCCCAGGTTCCCAATAACCGGCTATAAAGCTCCACAGCCAGAAAGGCAATCAGTTTGAACAGGGTGAAGGGATTATCGCGCAGTTCGGATAGGATTACTTGCATCAGGATTCCGTGGTCCTGCGAAACTACCTGATAATGTTGCCGGTTGATCAGCCAGAGATGACCATTCTGAATCCGGCGGCGTTGCTTGACGAAGTCTGTCAGGTTCTGCGGTCCGCGGTTGTGGATGATGGCAGAGGGGATATATTTCAATTTCAAGCCATTGGCTCTGATGATCGCTTCGATGCTGGCTTCGTCGACGGCGGAATCGCTGGGGATGCAGTCCATTATTTTCCGGAAAGCGATCATTTCGCCCAGCTTGGGTGAAATTAACGCCATTCGATGGTGCAATCTCCACAAGAGCTGAACGCAATAACCCACGAAATCGGTTTCCTGATTGGAGGGAACCGGCTTACCGCCTGTAGCGCCAACTGCGGGATCGCTAAATGCTCCTACCAGTTTTTCAATGGTATCGGCGGCAGGGATTACGTCCCCGCTGATTATCACTGCCAGGGCTTCCTGGGAGGTAGCCAGAAATAGGTTTATCGCAGAGCTTTTACCTTCCCTGCGAGCTTGGGTTAGGAGTTTGACAATTTGATTTTGGGCAGCGAAATCTCGCACCAGATCATCGGTGCCATCTGTGCTAGCGCTGGAAACTACGATAATTTCGGTAATCTCCGCTTTGTTTAATTCCTGGCTTACCAGGCTCTGCAGCAGGGGGATTATGTTCCCGGCTTCGTTGTGGCAGAATACTCCGAGTGAGCAGCGAAAAATACCCATCTATCAGTTCGGCAGGTTCCCAAGCTGGTTTTGGACTATCTCTTTGTGCAGGGCATCCAGGATGCCGTTGATAAATTTCCCGGTATGCTCACTGCAAAACTTCTTGGCGATCTCGATGGCCTCATTGATCACAACTGGAGCGGGGGTATCGGTAAAAAGCAGTTCATAGGCTGCCACACAGAGGATGCTTCGGTCCAGATGAGCGATGCTTTCCAAACTCCAGTTGTCGGTTAGTTTGTCGATTTCCGCTTCGATAGCTTCGATATTGATGATGGTGTTCTTCACCAGTTCATCGGCAAAGGCATAGACCGGAGAGGGGGAAGTGATGTTTTCTGCTGATGCCAGAGTAAGCAGGATTTCCGGATATTCATTCAGCAGGCCATATTCCCGATAGTCCTGGGCGATTTCTGCAAACTCCAGGGAATAAAGGCATTGAACGGCCATTTCACGGGCTTTACGCCGTTGTCCCATCTTTCATCTCCGCCAGCAGTCCCAGCATTTCCAAAGCAGCGTTGGCGGCGCTGAAACCTTTGTTTCCGGCTTTGGTTCCGGCTCGCTCGATAGCCTGTTCCACACTGTCGGTGGTCAAAACTCCGTAGATAACCGGCTTACGGGTTTCCAGGCTGACCAGAGCGATGCCTTTGGTAACTTCCGCACTTACATATTCAAAATGCGGAGTGGCACCTCTTATCACAGCTCCCAGGCAGATCACGGCATCCACGTCATTCTTCAAAGCGGCTTCCTTGGCAATGAGAGGTATCTCAAAAGCCCCGGGAACCCAGATCACGCTGATGTCTGCGTCTTTCACTTCGTGGCGCAGCAGACAATCCAAAGCTCCATCCAGCAGCTTATGGCCGATAAATTCGTTGAAACGGCTAACCACGATCGCGATCCGGTAGCCTTTTGAAACCAGTTTTCCTTCTATAACTCGCATGATTTGCTCCTTTCATGCCATATTTCTTCACTGAAAAACCATTATTTACAGCTTGGGAATTAGTTCAAGGAAAATCTTGGTGGCCAGAAAATGAGTGCTTCGTTTTATGCCTAGCGGTTATATTTTCATGGATAGAAAGGAGTGAATGGAGGGGCATGGATAGACTATAAGTTTTTCTTAATAATTAAGATAGATAGATACTATGATCTATGGCTGGCTAAAACAACTTAATTTCAGTTACATCAGTATAATTTTTGATTCTATTATTGGCAAGATCGATGTATTTTTGATCCAGATCGTAACCAACAAAATGCCTTTCTGCCTTAACTGCTGCAAGGCTTGTAGTTCCACTGCCCAAAAATGGATCCAGCACTATATCTCCGAGGTATGAATATAGTTTTATCAAACGACGCGGCAGCTCTTCAGGAAAGGGAGCCGGGTGGCCAATCTTCTTTGCTGATACTGCTGGAAAATCCCAAACGCTTTTTGTGTTTTCCAGAAATTCATCTCTGGTGATATCACTTTTTTTGACTTTTGTCTCTCTGGTATAATTCCCTTTACAAAAAACCAGAATATATTCATGAATATCCCGTAGAACTGGGTTTTTTGCTGAGAGCCAGGTTCCCCAGGCGGTGGATGGACTGGCACTGCTGCCTTTGTTCCAGATAATCTCTCCGCGCATGAAGAAGCCTATTTCCTGCATATCTTCAATTATATAGCTGTGCAGTGGAATATATGGTTTCCGACCCAGATTTGCAATATTGATGCAAGCTCTTCCGCCATTTACCATTACCCTGTATGTCTCTTGCCAAACCCGGCATAGCATTTCTCTATATTCCACCAAAGTGAGGTTATCGTCATAAACTTTTGTGGCATTATAGGGTGGAGATGTAATCATCAAATGCACCGAATTATCTGGAAGCTGATCCATGCTTTCGCTTGACTGGCAGAAGTGCATGTCCAAGTAGCATTCTGGAACTTGATTCTCGTGAGTGCATTGAGTTTCGATTGGGATCAGTCCTTCATACAAGCGCGAGTTATAAAACGTGCTGGAATCATGGTTGATGCGCCCAGGACTGCCAAAAGAGCTGGTTGCAGTTCCCTCTTTCTTGTCTATTCTTGTTCCCATAAGTCAATCCATCTTTGATATATGTAAATGCTTGTTTGTGGTTTTGTCCAGGTGATAACCATGCTAAGAGAATCAGGATGGTTGCACATGCTTTCCAGAGCAATCGGGTTGAATTCTATTCCCCTTGGATTGGTTCCTGGTTTTGGTAGCTTGAAATAGCCGTCTTTGCCCATAACCTTTAGCGTTTCTTTCTGAACTGATAGGGGGATATAGTAAAGACCTCCATCTTGTGACCAGCAGATCTGAGTGAGAATCATATCACAGACTGGCTCATAGGAGTGAACAAACTCATGCGCCTTCTGCGCATCCACCGTCCAGGAAGCTTTAACACCCGTAAAATCAATTACGGAACGAGTTGTGATTGTCTTGATGGATAAGGGCCTGCCATCCACGATAACATCTTTCTCTGCTTCAGTAGTGGGTATATTTGTGTTTATGCGATCTCCCCCAAGAAAATGGATCAGCATCGATATGATTACGCGTTCTCTCAGAGTGCCAACTTCCATGCCGATTTTTCCATCGCGCTTGGACTCTTCTTCGGCAATGTGAAATAGCAATGGCAGCTTTTTCTTTATTTTAACCAAGTATTTGCTGTCTTGAAAGATGGTGGATAAATCGCAGAACATCAAATCTCCAATCCCTTTTTTCCCATTCTTTCTTGATGGGTTATTTCTGTCAAGTGCTTAGTCCCTATGTTACGAGTTCACAATCATCTCTCGCCTTCCGGATGCCACCGGGAAACCACCCGGAAGCCACGCTAATGAGATGAGGGAGGGGGACGGGTGGGTTGGGCGAGGCAGATGAGCGGCAAGAGAAGATGAACCCCCAATGGATTGATAAACAGCCATAGAGAAATCGCAAGAAAAGCTAAAAAAAAGCTGACATTTGTAGTTGACAGTTTATCCGCTGTGGGGATAAGCAAAAAATATCAAACTCATGGGAGACATGAAAGCTAATGAGAGAGAAACTGCTGGAAAAGGCTCTGAACTACATAGAGCTAAACCTGAAAGAACGGCTTATCCTGGAAGACATCGCCGCTGTGGCGAATTACTCTCCCTGGCATTTCCACCGCTTGTTTGTGGCCACGACAGGCATCACAGTGGGAGAATATATCCGAAAACGCAGGCTGAGTGAAGCTTACAGGGAGCTGGTATGTTCCGATAAACCGATCAAGCAGCTTTCGGCTGAATACCAGTTCGATTCCCAAGCAGCATTTACGCGCAGTTTCAAGAACTTCTGCGGTTCCAATCCCGGGGAAATGAGACGCAAGATGAAACCTTTCATGCACTACCAGGCAAAACTAACGATCAGAAACAAAGGAGAAACCATGCAAAATCCCAGAATCATCCACAAAGAAAGTTTCAAGGTAATCGGTAAATCCACTCTCAGCACTATGAAAAACAACACAATCCCGGCTTTATGGGGAAGCTTCGGAGAATATTGTGACAAAATTCCCGGAACCCTTAATCCGGAAGTTGGATTGGGGATCTGTTTCTTTGAAGACATGCCGGAAATGACCGATGAGACACCCTTCACCTATCTGGCAGGAATGGAAGTCAATGCCGATCAGCCTGCACCCGAAGGCATGCAAAGCCGGGCAGTTCCTGAAGCCGATTATGCAGTTTTTGAACATCATGGCAGCTTGGATAATCTGCATTCCACCTACGAAGCAATCTATCGTGATTGGCTTCCGGAAAGCGGTTATGAAAGAGCACAAAGCGATGATTTTGAACTCTACGACGAACGTTTTGACTATGGCAAACCGCATTCGGTTATGGAAATCTGGGTGCCGGTAGTAAAAAAATGATGTGGCCAAGTGGCGAAATTGTGAAATGGTAGAGTTGCCAACTGGTAAAATATAGGGGCGACCGACTGGTCGCCCCTTATAATTGTAGGGTAGGTTGCCGACCAGGTTATCCTTAACAGATGCAAAAACACTGCGTTTTTCATTTCCTGCATTGCCCTAAACACAGAGCTAATTTACTATGAGTAAAAGAGTTAAAGAGAGATTCAGGTTTCAGGTTTCAGGTTTCAGGTGTCAGGTTTCAGGTTTCAGTTAATAGGGGACTGGGAACAGATTGAGCCAGGAGTAATTGCTGCTATAGCTCTCTTTGCTTATTGCGTGATTCTCAATGGCAGCAAGGACTCATCTTAGTTTAAGGTT
>CAZNGW010000067.1:0-14071 GCA_964572925.1 uncultured Candidatus Cloacimonas sp.
GTGAACCTGGCATCCATCACCCGGGAACAGATTGCTGAACAGGACCTTCCCTGCCGAACTTTGGCACAGGCTGTCCAGGCTGGTTTGCTGCCTGCGGTTCGAGGTTTTGAACGCTACTCGGCAGAGCTGTAAGGTGGAAGCGTCCTCTGGACGCTTGGTTAGCAGGCTGCAAGTTTCCCGGTAAGCATTCGCTGACGCAAGAAACAGGTTGTTCTCATTTGGGAAGACTGGGGTCGGACGCTGCAGGTCTGCCCATCTCCGAATTGGCAGAAACGACGGAGTCGTTTGTAACAGAGGTCTCCGACCTCTTTGGCAAATCGGAGTTTGCCAAACCTTGGTTGGCACTTTACTAAATGACAGAGGTCTCCGACCTCTTTGGCAAATCGGAGTTTGCCAAACCTTGGTTGGCACTTTACTAAATGACAGAGGTCTCCGACCTCTTTGGCAAATCGGAGTTTGCCAAACCTTGGCTGGCACAATACTAAATGCAGTTTCGTTTAACAATCTGCAATACTGCAGGTTAGAAGCGTTCTCCGGACGCTTGGTTAGCAAGCAGAACGAAACAGTTTTGCTTAATAAGCCGCAAGATGCGGCTTCTACCTTGAAACGTCCTCTGAAAGCCAGGTTGTCAAGCTGCAAGATGCAGCTTCTACATTGATTGCTGTATAGCATGTAAGACCAAGTTTCCTCATTCCTGCGAAAGCAGGAATCTCCTGCAAATAAAGGAGATCCCGGATCAAGCCCGGGATGAGGAAAGGTGGGCTTTTCATCGTCAGTAGCTAAAACGTAGTTTTCATTGTCGCTCCTCTGTGCGTTTACATTCATCAAGAAAGGTCCTCCATTGCTGCTCATTCTTCCAATTTGCGTAGTAAGCTATTCATCTTGTCCTCAATTCGTTCACGTTCCGAGCTTTGCAGTTCCAACTCCTTGGTCAGCGTGGCAAGTTTTTGTTTATCGAGCTGGGTAATGATTAAGGAAATCAACCATAAGATGAGGCAGAAAGCAAGCGGAATGATAACGGCTATTGTGGCTGCCTTGTCCTTAAAGGCTTCCACTTCCGGAGTGATTTCAGGCTCGATGGTTCCGTATTTTATAGCAAGGATTGCGCTGTAGATAATACCTGTGATACACAGCCAGATTAATACTCCCCACCATCCTTTTTGTTTAGACTCTTTATCGCTCATTTTTTCCCTTCCTCTTATAGTAACCTTTGCCAGCTGTGGCAAACGGATTCTGCTACCCCAATGCAGGAGAGACACTTTTATATTAAGCTGCAAGATGGAGTTTCTACATTGCATGCGGTTACTCAGTGAGTTTGCATTCATCAGTCAGGGTTCACCACATATGGCCAATCTCCCAGTTTCCTCAATAAGCTATTCATCTTGTCATCAATTTGCTCACGTTCTGAACGTCGCAGTTCCAACTCCTTTCTAAGCGTGGCAACCCTATGCTTTGTGACGTGAGAGGATATGAAGCCAGACACCCATATTGATATCGCAATTGCTACTGAAATGATTATGGGACTCATGGCTTTCTTAACTGTAGTGGCAAAGGGTTCTGCTTCCCCAAAGTATACAAAGAAAAATACTCCTGACATGATTATCCCACCCATTATTATATTGCAGCCAATAGGTCCTGGCTCATCTTTCATTTTCATTTCTCCTTTGCTTATTAATAGGTTGTGAATTTGGCATAGTTATTCCCTTATTCTGTAAAGAATGGATAATCATCTCTTGCAGGTGCAGGATATTTCGCTTCACCATTGTCGCTCTTTCTCCTGATAATTCTGGATCTCAGTTTTTAGAGAGGCTATCGCGTTGTCATAGATTGTTAATTGATTAGCATAGAAGGATTGAACTTTCTTTTTGAGATTCCCTTTATAGGTATATACTTCACTAAATAGTGCCTGCAGCTGTTTTGCGAACGATCTTAGGTTTGGGCTGCTGTAATCGTTTCTATTGTATTCAGCTTTCATTTTTTTCAAGCGATCCACAAATGAAGGTAGTGGATTCTTTATTCCCCATAACGGAAAATCTTCATGGGCAACCACCTCCGAAATCCTCTGCAGGACACTCCCTAAATCAAAGAAAGTATAATCCTGCTGTTTTCTTGTTTCCACATAATTTTGTATCTTTAGTTGAAACTGATATAGGTCTTGTCTGAAGGTATTCCAATCTTTCAGCATGTTAGCTTTGCAGATAGCTTTTACCTCTGGCTCATACCCCTGGACATCGCGAAATTCGTTTGATTGCAGATATTCGGTGATCTTATCATAATAGAAGTTGTAATAGTCTTTTTTAACCTGGGCGATGCACTTCTTTAGGGCTTTTTCGTCCCAGGTGAAGTTCTCATCCGAGATTGCTTTTAGAATGTATAAGGGATCACGTCTGGCAGCTTTGTGCAGGTATTCAAAAGCGGTGCTATCCTTTTTCGCACCATGAGTTTTCCCCAGCAGGAACCAGGCTTCCCACAACCCTTCATCCAATTCCAATGCTTTGTTCAGGTGCATGATCGCATTATCCAGATTCCCCTGGCAATAGGCTGTCCATCCAGCAGACATCAGGCATTGGGCTGCGTCATTTTCGTCCTGGCTTTTTGCATAACGGGCTGCCTTCAGAAAGTTCTCTTCTGCCTCAGTCAGATTTACCAAAGAGATATCGCAACCGTCGAAGCCAAGCTGGATAAGCCCCAGCAGTTGATACACCCGCCATTCCATTTTGTAGCCTGCCGACACACCCGGAACTCCGTTTATAGCGGCGTGCAGTTCTTCCATGGCTTCCGGATACAGCTCGTTTTCAAAGGCGGTTCTGGCATTGTTAAAATGTTCCAGGGCAGCGGTTTGCATTGGAGTTTTAACCAGCTTGATCAGCTCACTGATGCTATCCTTCATACCCCCGAGTTCGCTTAACAGGTTGCTGCAGCACCATTGGAAGGTGGCGTTCAGCTCCCCCAGCCCCTTGTCAAAATTGGCTTTCAGCTTGTTCAGGTCGTAAGACACCCGTTCAATCCCGGCATCCAGGGTTTTGGCGATCAGTTCACGCGTTTCGGCTTGTTCAGCAGCCATTTCGCCAATTCCGTAGTTCATGTCCCGCAGTTCCTCCATAGGTAGCTGCATTAGCTCAAAGCCTTTATCAGCAAGATATTTTTGCTCAAATGCCAGTTCCCTGAGGTCTTTGCGGACATCCATAACCAGGGCTCGGTTATCTTTGTTCAGATCATTCAGATATTGCTTGTCCTGCAGGTAATCCAGATAGGATTTGCTGCTGCCCCAAACGTAAGATGAGTGATTCATGTCAGCTCCTTTTTATGGGCAAAGCCAATCGGCTTGCGGTAGTTGGGACTATTTTCGAAGGATTGAGTCAGCTCTTTTTCACAAAATCTTTTCAGCAATGCTGTGGAGATTCTATTCGGAGTAGAGGGATCTGAAGCCATGCTGAGCAGGACATTGCGGATTACTTTCTCGATCTGACCTCCGCTTAGAGGAATCGTAGATACCTCATCCAGATCAAGGGAGTTTCTTCCGGGCACCCGTTTTGGCAACAGCAGATTCCAAAGCTGCTGCCTTTCCTGCTGGCATGGAAACTTGAATTCCAGCACGGCATCAAATCTGCGGCTGTAGGCTTCGTCCATGCAAGGCAAGAGATTGGTGGTGGCAATTATCATGCCCTTGGGGTTCTCCATGGCTTCCAGAAAAATGTTTTGCGTGGCATTCCAGGCTTGGTCTGCAGATCCATCCGGATCCTTGCTGCGTTTGGTGAAAAGCTGGTCTGCTTCGTTGAAAAGCAGAATCGGGGGATTTTGCATGTCGTCACAGAGACTGAAGTATCCGCTGATCAGCCTTTGTGCCTTTTTCTCGGTTTCGCCAAACCATTTACTGAGAATGTGGCTGCTGTTGGTTTTCAGGATCGCTTTGCCCAAGTGTCCCGCAATAGCTTGGGCTGCCAGGGTTTTTCCGGTTCCCGGACGTCCCCAGAACAGGGCTAAACTTCCCCGCTGGGCGTTTTTGCCTGAATATCCCTTCAGCCCCCAGGAGCTTAACTTGCGGCAGACGCTTTGCCTGGATGAGCTGATCAGGCAGGTAAGTGACCTGTTCAGTTCGGATGAAAGGATCAGGTCGGACAGGTTTTTGGTGGAAACATCCAATTCTACCAGATTATTCTGAGCGCAGTAGTCAAACAGGACTTCTTTGTCGCTGCGGGGTTTTGCCTTTGCTGCTGAACGGCCACTGCTATACAACTCAGCCAGCACGTTGGGGCTAAGCTCAAACTTTGTGATGGGTAATCTGCAAAAACCCTCTGCGTTATCCTGATCAATCATTAGTAGCTTATGCTTGTGAAGGTTGCTTTTGCGAAACTTGCGAATTAGCGCTTCGTGCATAAGGAGTTTGTTGTTGAAAGGACTATTGTCAATTGATGAGAGCATTTCCTCGAGGCCATTGGAATCTTCAAGTTTGTTACGGAGCTGAAGCACCAAAAGCAATATCTCCGGATCGCTAAGGCTATATTTCTGGCATAGGTCTTTGAACTTCAGTTTCGATCTGGTTCTGGCTTCTTTGCCGTGCAGTTGCTGAAACATGGTTACAACCGTGCTGTCGGTTTCGGGCTTCCAGTTTGCCTCAATGCTGGAGCAGCCTCCCTGATAACAAAACTGTGCCCAGGCAGCTTCCCAAACCTGAATCCAGGCGTGCAGGTGCTCGTCGCTATTATGGAAGCCTGTTTCAAAATAAGGCCTGAACCTGGAGGTTTGTCCCTGAAGGTAGGCTTGCGCTTCAGAGGATAACCCTAAATGGACGTGGAGGATTTTACGATCATTCGCTTCCCAGAAAAAAGGCATGAAGCGATTACCCATGCCAGAATGTGGATCGCCTACCAGGATACCGAGCTGCAGCAGTTTATGAATCCGTTTTAACTGGCTCATTGCTTCCTGAGGGGTGTCAAAAACCTTTCTAAGAAGTTTGTGAGTTCTTTCAGAAAAACTGCCTTCCAGGCTCAGCTGCCAAAGGCAATCAATAATGCTAAGATCTTCTGTCTGAAGATGCAGGGATTTGTCCCAAAATACACATTCGGAGCTGACACTCTCAAACCGGGTGTAATTCTCATCGGGATCAGCGTATTTTGCCTTCTCGAGAATCGCGTTCAGTTCCCGCTCAAGGTCGTCCTCCCAGATGTTTCTGGAATCGCTATCCGGATATGAATAAGAGTCTGATCCATCGCCCTTCCTCTTGTCTCTGCCTGGCCGTTTTGGTCTACTCATTTTATCCTCCTATAAGTTTATTAGAATAATAAGCAGTTGCCGCGCCAATGTAGTAACACATTATTCAAATATCATATATGATTGTGTATCAGTAGATAGCGTTTTCCGGTTTTGATCAGTGTGACTGAACGGGCAATTTAATGCATACTATTATAGGTATATATCCATACTAATGTTATAATATATTATTCGATAGCATGATCAGAATTATTTCAATTAGCGGATTGTGGATTTCTACGTTGCGAGAATATTCCAGTAGCCCTGATTATCTTGTCGTCACTATTTTCAGATCCAGGAACTGGTGCAAGCCCAATAATTGACACCTGAGTAGCAGACAAAAAAAAGGGGGCGGGGAGCCCCCATGTGTGTGTTGAGGTATGTGTCGTCTAAAATACGCTTATTGATATTCTTCGCAGTGCCAGACTCCACCATTGATGTTTTTCAACTGGCAGATATCCTTAATCTGGCAATTTGCGCAAAGACCGTAGATTTCCTCGTCATCTTCCCTTCCAAGATCGAGAGTGCTGAAGGTAAGGGGAACAAATGCTTCCTCACCGGGCTCATAATCATCACAATCGAAAACCAGGCCGGTATCGTCTGTAAAACAGCAGACGTGTTTACGCTGGCAATAGGCACAGAGTCCGTTGCGATTGAAAATCTTATCAAGAAAGTCCTTCTTGATATAACTTTCCATATCCACTCTCTTGAGGATAGTGCGTGCTATTACAGCCATTATTGTCACCTTGCACTTAGTCTTTTTCCCTTATAATTGCAATGTGTGTGCCAAACGAGCCAAACTTCTAAAAATAGTTTGTAACGCATTGCGCACCATCCATATACGTTTTGTTGGCAAGGTATTTTCAATGCTTCCAATCCTCAAAAATCTGGGCATAATCTCCGCACTGCGGAATAATTCCACAATAACCCTCTCACGCGATTCAATAATACCATGCAGGATGGTGATGCTCCGATCCCAATGGCACACCGCAAGCCAACAGGCCAGAGCTCATAAATCTTTGGTCTTGACTGAAATCACCAATCCTGAAAACTCGAACAAGAACATAAAAATCAGGAAATAACGATGGACACAAAGAACCCCAAGCCTGAGGCGGAAGCTTCAGAAAAAACAGCGGTATCGAATTTTATTCGCAATATCATCGACCGTGACCTGGAAAGCGGTAAGCACAGCAGTGTGGTAACGCGTTTTCCGCCAGAGCCAAACGGTTATCTGCATATCGGACATGCCAAGTCAATTTGCTTGAATTTTGGACTTGCCAGAGATTATCAGGGACGTTGCCACCTGCGTTTTGACGACACGAATCCGGTGAAAGAGGATGTGGAATACGTGGATTCAATTCTGGCTGATGTTCGATGGTTGGGCTTTGACTGGGACAAGCATCTTTACTATGCTTCGGACTATTTCGACCAGCTCTATGAATATGCGGAATATCTTATTAAGGAAGGAAAAGCTTTCGTTTGCGACCTCACAACGGATGAGCTTAGAGAATACCGGGGAACCTTGACGGTTCCCGGCAAAAACAGTCCCTTTCGGGAACGCAGCGTTGATGAAAACCTTGATCTTTTCAGGCGTATGAAAGCAGGTGAATTTCCCGAAGGTAGCCATAGCTTACGCGCCAAAATTGACATGGCTTCTCCGAATTTGAATATGCGGGATCCGGTAATATATAGAATCAAGAAGACCCACCACCATCGCACAGGCAACGACTGGCAAATCTATCCGATGTATGATTACACACATTGCATTTCAGATGCCTTGGAAGGGATCACTCATTCTATCTGCACTCTGGAATTTGAAGATCACCGGCCGCTATATGACTGGACTCTTGATCAATTGCCTGTTCCCTGCCATCCCCAACAAATTGAATTTGCCAGGTTGAACCTTTCTTATACAGTGATGAGCAAACGCCTTCTGCTTGAATTGGTTACCACCAGCCTGGTTAACGGATGGGATGATCCCCGCATGCCCACCATTGCAGGTATGCGGCGTAGGGGCTTTCCACCTGAAGCGATCAGAGAATTTGCCGATCGGATCGGAGTAGCCAAAGCCAATTCCATGGTAGATGATGAGCTGCTGTTCTTCTGTATCCGGGAGGAACTGAACCGCACTGCGCTAAGAAGAATGGCGGTGCTGAATCCCATCAAGCTGACCATTACCAATTACCCCGAAGATAAAACTGAAATTCTGGAAGCGGAAAACAATCCTGAAGATCCCAATTCCGGAACCAGGGAACTGACCTTTTCAAAATATCTATATATTGACGCAGAAGATTTTTGTGAGAATCCTCCCAAGGGTTGGTTCAGGCTCTCACCCGGTGCGGAAGTGCGTTTGAAACATGCATATTATGTCACCTGCAACGAAGTAATCAAAGATAGCGATGGCAACATTACCGAATTGCTTTGCAGCTATGATCCGGATTCCCGGGGTGGTTGGACCAAGGATGGGCGCAAAGTGAAAGGTACTCTGCAATGGGTGGCTGCAGATCACTGCATCCCAGTAGAACTAAGACTTTACGACAGGCTTTTTACTCTGGCAGACATGAGTGAACTGGAAGAAGGGAAAAGCTATAAAGACTATTGGAATCCCGATTCGCTGATCATTAATGACCGCTGTCTGGCTGAGCCCTCTCTGGCCGATAGTAAACCGGGAGATAAATTCCAGTTTCTGCGGGTTGGTTATTTCTGTACCGATCAGGATAGCAGCAAGGCTAAACCGGTATTCAACCGGGTAACCACGCTTAGAGACAGTTGGGCTAAACAAAACAAGAAATAAGGAGAGAAAATGGTTTACAAAGTAGTATTGGTGAAAATTGATCATCGCAGCAGTGAAGCCACCAAAGTGCAGGAAATCCTTACCCAGTTTGGTTGCAGCATCAAGGTTCGCCTGGGATTGCATGAGGTATCCAAAGAGTTTTGTGCAAACGACGGTTTGGTGATCCTGGAAGTGGAAGGCGAAAAAGCTGAAATTGAAGAAATGCTGGCTGCCTTGAATGCCGTGGATTATGTGAACGCCAAGTATATAGAAATGTAGTTATTTCCAGCGGTATTTTCCGAAGCTTCCCCGCAGAGCGTAGAATATGAACTGCGCAGGAAAAACCAGGAGTTGAACCGGATATAACAAGCTGAGCTTAGCCTTTCCTATCGAACCCAGATGGCGGGCGGAGAGGATAAGTTCAGCTATTGTTTTTAGCAGCAGGGAGCCGAGTAAAAGATAAGAAAATCCTGCTATAGCCAGATTGACTATTGCAAGATAAAACAATATAAAATAGGCAAATACAAACAAGGCAAGCCCCTTTAGCCAGAGGGGATAGTAGCGAAACTTGCTTGCCCTGCGGATGTTGGTATGGTGGTGGGCTGCCAGATCGTTACCGTCCAGAGATACAACCTGCATGGTGGAACGAGGATTGTAGGCTGCTTTACGGATATAGGGCATCATTTTCATCAGTAACAGGTCATCGTCTCCTGACCTGAGCTGGGCTATAGTGTCAAAACCTCCACTTTTCATAAACAGGCTTTTTCGATATACCATATTGCATGCGCTGCTTGTGAAGGGAATATGGAAATATAAGCCAGCAGAAGCCAAGGCGTAATAGATACTGCGTTCAAAGTTCTTCAGCCTGAATTCTGTGCCTTCCGGGCTACATTTCATAACCGAGTAGGAAAGCAGGTAATCTGTTTCCCGATCCATGCTACGATTGATTTCACTAAGCCAGGTGGAGGGAACCAGGCAATCGGCATCGGTGAAAGCAAGAATATCATGCCGGGCAGCGTCAATGCCTTGTTGCAGAGCGGCTTTCTTACCTACCAGGGGAGCTGTGTCATGATAGAGGTGGATCACGATCAGTCTTGGGCAAATGGTTTGAGTATCCAGATATTCCCGGCTGCCATCAATTGAATGGTCGTTCACAACAATGATTTCAAAAAGCTCAGGAGGATAATCGAGCCTGGCAAGCGAACCAAGCAGATTTGGAAGGTTATGAAGTTCGTTGCGCGCTGCGATTACTATGGAAATGGAACTATGTTCTTCGGGGTCTGCTTTTGTTTTGTCCTGTCTGATGATTGCTGCGCTTCCCCTGGCCAGAAACATTAAAAAGGCAGAATAAATGGCTGTCAGGGAAACAAAAATCCAGGTCATTACACTATTGGCTAAGGACCGAATCAGTGGTTTCGATGAATCTTGCCAGTTCGGGGCTTTCCTTTTTTATATCTTCCAGGGTGCGCCGATTGATATGGACTTTGGTCGGCGGTTCGGTTTCCAATAATTTCAGACTGATCTGGATGTTCTCGTGGAACAGTTCTGAGATGGTTTCCTGCAGCTTATCCTGATTGGTTTTCAGCATATTGAAATTTGTTTGCGAATCCAATGTCAGGAGTAGCTGTTTGCCATTCACAGTTCTGTCTTTACTGCTATCCAAAGCCAGTGAACACATGTTACCGATCTTTTTGGCTCTGGCGATGATCCTGGGCCAGAGGGTATTCAGGTTTTCACTATTGAACGCCTGTTTAGGAGTTTCTGGTTCTGCTTGTGGTTGGCTCGCTGAATGGCGATGGGGCTGGGAAGGTGAGTTTTGATACTGAGCTTGCGGCTTTGGGTTCTGTGGGTCGGAAGCTTGCACTGCAGTTTTTGCCTGCAGATTTCCGCCACTCAGCAATTTGGCGACATCTTCCATCTCGTCCATCTTACAGAGCTTGATCATCAAAGCTTCCAGGATCAGATATGGATTGGGGCTGCTGCGCATGTCGTTGCGGGCTGAAATCAGGAAGCTAAGCATATAAAGCAGTTTGTTCTGGTTGAAAAGGATACCGAGTTCGTCGAACAGGCTGAGTTCCTCGGGATTTATGTCCATAATCTGCACACCCAGTTTTCGAAGGATCAGCATCCTGATGAACTCCAGCATATTGGAAATGAATTCCTGCAGGTCGGTGCCTTGTTCGAATACCAAATGAAGCTCATTTATCAGGCCACGTGCATCACCCTGATCGATCATGGTCATGAAGTGCTGATACACCTGATTGGGGATAAGACCGAAGATTTGTCGAACCTTATCTATGCTGATCTCATTGATGCAATAGGAGATAGCCTGATCCATCAGGGAAAGGGCATCACGCATCCCTCCATCGGCTTTGCGGGCAATTAGATATAGCGATTCCGTATCAATCCTGATCCCTTCTATTTCACTGAGGTCTTTCAACCTTTTTACGATGGAATCGATGGGAATCCTTTTAAAATCGTAGCGCTGGCAGCGAGAGATGATGGTTGGCAGAACCTTGTGCGGTTCGGTTGTGGCAAAGATAAAGACCACGTTTTCAGGTGGTTCTTCCAGGGTTTTGAGTAGAGCATTGAAAGCGCTCTTGGAAAGCATGTGCACTTCATCTATGATGTAGATCTTGAATTTGGAGGACGTGGCGGCATACAACAATTCCCGTTGCAAATCGCGCACATCGTCCACACTGGTATTGGAAGCACCGTCGATCTCGATCACATCTGGTGATGTCCCGAGGGTAATCTCCTGGCAGTTCGAACAGGTGTTGCAAGGCTGTTTCGTCGGGCCATTTTCACAGTTCAGGCTTTTAGCCATAATCCGCGCCATACTGGTTTTTCCAACTCCCCGGGGTCCCGTGAACAGGTAAGCATGAGCGATGCGGTTACTTTCAATAGCACTTTGGAGAATTTCGGTAACATGATCCTGGGCATAGACTTCCGCAAAGCTTTGAGGTCTGTATTTTCTCGCCAATACGATATAACTCATTATTCCTCGGTGCCTGGCTGTCCTGAATAATTGACAGTCAAACAGATAGATTCTTGACACCACTATTTTCTCCTGCCTTCTTTGGGCAAGTATTTTCTGCTGGACAGATTTGCTGCCATATTAAAAGATAGGTCAAAGCATATTTCTGAGGACTGGAGAAGTCCCCAAGGGAGGTTTAACGATGAAACTTGAAGGAAAGGTGGTAATTGCCCAAGGGGGAGGACCCACTGCGGTGATCAATCAATCCCTGGTTGGAGCTGCCCTGGAAGCAAGGAAGTTCCCTCAGGTTACCCGGGTTTACGGAGCATTATATGGAGTTCAAGGGATAGTAAATGAAGACTTTGTGGATCTAACTCAGGAAACAACTCACAATATGGAGCAGGTTGCCAATACTCCTTCTTCTGCCCTGCTTTCAACCCGGGACAAACCTGATGAGGACTACTGCAAGGAAATCTTCAAAGTCCTGAAAGCTCATGATGTTCGCTATTTCTTTTACATTGGCGGTAACGACTCTGCTGATACGGTTCGTATCGTAAATGAACAAGCCAACCAGGCAGACTATGAATTCCGGGCGATTCATATTCCCAAGACGATTGACAACGACCTGGTTTTGAATGATCATACGCCGGGCTTTGGCTCTGCGGCAAGATTTGTGGCTTCTGCCTTCACGGGGGTAAATCTTGATAACCGTGCTTTACCTGGGGTATACATTGGAGTGGTGATGGGCAGACATGCAGGTTTTCTAACTGCCGCATCAGCCTTGGCGCAAAAATACCCCGATGATGGTCCGCACCTCATTTACATGCCCGAAAGGCCATTTCACAGAGAGGACTTTCTGGCGGATGTTCAACGTATTTACAACCAATACGGAAAATGCGTGGTTGCTGTGTCGGAGGGGATTGTGGACAATAAAGGAGTTCCGATCATCACCAAGCTCACCGAAAATGTGGAGCATGATGCACACGGCAACGTCCAGCTTTCCGGAAGTGGGATGCTGGGTGATCTGCTTTGCGATTTGATCAAAACGAAACTGAAGATCAAGCGGGTGCGCAGCGACACCTTTGGCTATCTGCAGCGTTCCTTTATCGGTTGCGTTTCTGATGTGGATCAGAGAGAAGCCCGTGAAGTAGGGGAAAGGGCAGCGCATTATGCCATCTGGTATAATCTTGACGGTTCCATTTCCATCCAGCGAACAGGTTTCTATTCCGTTAACTACCAGTTGGAAAAACTTACCGACATTGCCGGAAAAACCAGGCACATGCCCGATGAATACATCAATTCCAGCGGGAATGGCATCACCGACGACTTCAAGTTTTACCTGCGACCTTTAATTGGTTCAGGTTTTCCAGTGGCTCACCGTTTGCGTGCTCCCAGAGTGGCAAAACTGCTGGAGGGCAACTGACCTGAAGCCTTCCCGAAAGCTGTCCTTGACATAAAAACGCCTTTGATTAAGTTGGAGAAAAATAACAAAAAAATACCTGGAGGAATGAAATGACTATCCATGATTTCATGGCCAAAGTCGCAGCCAAGAATGCCGGTGAACCCGAATTCTTGCAAGCAGTAAAAGAAGTTGTCGAAACCGTTTGGGATGTTTATATAAGCAATCCCCGCTTCGTAAAAGCAAACATTCTGGAACGTATTGTCGAGCCTGAGCGCGTGATCATTTTCCGTGTTCCGTGGATGGACGACAAAGGTGAAGTGCATGTCCAGCGTGGTTTTCGTGTTCAGTTCAACAGCGCTATTGGGCCTTACAAGGGCGGCTTGCGTTTTCACCCCAGCGTAAACCTGTCTATTCTGAAGTTCCTCGGATTTGAGCAGATCTTCAAAAACAGCCTGACCACCTTGCCTATGGGTGGTGGAAAAGGCGGCAGTGATTTCGACGCCAAAGGCAAGAGCGATGCCGAAATCATGCGTTTCTGCCAATCATTTATCTCTGAATTATTCCGTCATATCGGTCCCGACACAGACGTTCCCGCTGGTGATATCGGCGTGGGTGGTCGCGAGATTGGTTATATGTTCGGTATGTATAAAAAGCTTAAAAACGAATTTACCGGCGTTTTGACAGGCAAAGGCATCAACTGGGGCGGCAGCCTCATTCGTCCTGAAGCCACAGGTTATGGCGTGGTCTATTTCGCCCAGGAAATGCTTAAAACCAAGGGTAAGAGCTTCGAAGGTATGAGAGTTGCTCTGTCAGGCTTCGGAAACGTGGCCTGGGGCGCTGCCCAGAAGATCAATGAACTTGGTGGTAAGGTGGTTACCATCTCTGGTCCCGATGGTTATATTCTGGATGAGGAAGGAGTAAGTGGCGAAAAAGTGGAATACCTGCTGGAACTGCGCGCTTCCAATAACGACCGTGTATGCGACTATGCCGATGTATTTCCGAATGCCAAGTTCATTCCCGGCAAACGTCCTTGGGAGATTAAGGTCGATGTGGCAATTCCCTGTGCGACCCAGAACGAACTGGATGCCTCAGATGCCGAAATCCTTGTCAAGAATGGTGTTTGCTGTGTAACCGAAGCTGCCAATATGCCTTGTACCCCTGAAGCAGTGGAAGTATTCCAGAAAGCCAAGGTTCTCTTCGCGCCTGGTAAGGCTGCTAATGCAGGTGGTGTGGCAACCAGCGGTCTGGAAATGACCCAGAACTCCATGCGCCTGGGCTGGAACAGAACCGAAGTTGATGCCCGCTTGCACGAGATTATGATCAATATCCATCAGGCTTGTTTCAATAACGGTAAAGAAAACGATGGCTACATCAATTACGTGAAAGGCGCTAATATCGCCGGTTTCCTGAAAGTCGCCAATGCCATGTGCGATCAGGGACTTGTGTAAAGCTCTCTAAATGCTAAATATAACCCGGAATGGCAATTTGCTGTTCCGGGTTTTTGTTTGCAATTCAAAGGCAGCCTGGATCAGGAATGCCTGCGTCCCTCTGGCAAGGTGGAAGTCTCATCCTGAGGCTTGAAGACTAACGGATCGCCGGCTTCAGACGGTAGGTTTTGTGGGCTTTAGCCTGCCACCACAGCAGAATAAATTCTGCCAAACCTGCCGGC
>CAZNGW010000068.1:0-13786 GCA_964572925.1 uncultured Candidatus Cloacimonas sp.
ATGGCACGTTACGCAGTTATCGGGCTTGGTCGTTTCGGTATGACCGTTGCGAAGATTCTGGCAGAAAATGGTATGGAAGTAATTGCCATAGATAAAAAACAGGATCTGGTGGATGAGATCAGTTCACTGGTTACCACTGCGGTCTGTATGGACAGCACCGACGAAAATGCTTTGCGGTCACAAAGCTTGAATGAAACAGATGCCGTTATCATCGGGATTGGCAGCAATATCGAAGAATGCATCCTTACCGCTGCAATCCTTAAGAAAATTGGGGTTGGGATCATCTACGCCAAGGTGGAATCCCAGTTACATGGCCGTATCCTGGAATTGATCGGGGTTCAGAATACGCTGTTACCGGAAGAAATGGTGGGCAATCAATTGGCAAAAACGCTCATTTCACGTAATGTTCTGGATTATGTAAATCTCTCCAGCGGGCATATCGTAGTGGAATTGATCGCCCCCAAGGAATTCGTAGGCAAGCCCTTGCAGGATCTTGCCCTGCCCACTCAGAGGGGTGTGAATGTGGTAGCCATCAAATACAACTACCTGGCTGTGACTGATGATGGGCGCAACGTGATCGAAAAACGTCTGAACGATATGCCCGGTGCAAACGATATTGTAAACGAAGGTGATGTCTTGATTCTCCTCGGCCCCAAAGGCAATATCGATAAACTGATCTACGACACGGCTGTGAATAAGGACTAACCATGAAAAAGTCGTTAAAATCGAAATACCATCTTCTCGTTGCCATTCTTTTTGGGATTATAGCACTGCAAACCATTATCATGCTATTTGTAGTAAGCCAGGGCAAAGATCTTCTAAGTTTGGCAAGCGATCTGCATTCAGTGATCATAATTTTTGTATTTGGTCTTTTCGTGTATATCGTAGTGCTATACAATTACATTCCTTTCAAGCTGCACAAGGCTATCAAAGAAGTTGAACAACTGGTTGAAAGGATCTCGACCGGGAATTACCAGATTGATATAGATAGCTCCATTTATGATCAGGACAAGGACTTCCAATCGCTGATTTTTGCCCTGGAAAAGATGCTTGGAATTATAACGCGTTTTGATCAGGCCAAGGCAGATAAAATTTTTGAGCATCATCAAAGAATTCAACTGCTGATAAACTTGATTCCCCAGTCTGTTCTGATCACAGGAGCAAACGGCGACGTGGTTTACTGCAATGAAAACCTTCGCAAACGCTTTCCAATGCTGACGGAAATGGTGAATCTTAACGAATTGATCTGGAAAAATGACTATCATGTTCGTCTTTTTGCGGTGATTCTGGATGCCCTGCGATATGGTAATAATATCTATAATGTCCTGGTTGAAGATCTTGTGTATCTGCACAGGGTCCTGATCAATGGCTCTATCATCCGTAACCGTAAAGGGCTTTCCACAGGGGCAGTCTACGTTCTGGACTTTACTGACCATGAAAAACAAGATTAGGGTGATCTACACATGTGAAGATGTCCAAAGGTTGGATAAATTCCTGGTGGAGCTGAACATTCAAGAGCTTTATTCCCGCAGTTTTATAGAAAGACTGATCGAGGATGACCGAATTCTGGTGAATAACATCCCTGTGAAAAAAAGCTATCTTCTCAAGACAGGGGACGAGATAATACTTAGTTTGCCAGATCCAGAGCCCATTCAGGCAACTCCGCAGAACATTCCTCTGGATATAGTGTATGAAGATGAAGATCTGGCAATTATTAACAAAGCTGCCGGGATGATTGTGCATCCTGGTTTTGGGAATCCGGATGCAACTTTGGTTAATGCCATTCTTTTCCGCTTTGCCGGACAGCTTTCCTCAGGTCGCGAAGAAAACCGACCTGGCATTGTGCATCGGCTGGACAGAGGCACTTCGGGTTTGATCCTCATTGCCAAAAACGATGCAGCTCAGGCAAAGCTACAGGATAAGTTTGCAGCCCGTCAGATCAAAAAGACTTATCTGGCGATTTCTACAGGAGTGCCGGATCCCCCAGCGGACAGCATTGAAACCAATATCAGCCGCAGCAACAAAAATCCCCGCATGATGTGCGTTTCTGAGGAAGGGCGCTATGCCCTTACGCATTATGAAACGCTGAAAACCTGGCATTTTTTTGCTCTGCTCAAGGTGAATCTGGAAACGGGAAGGATGCATCAGATCAGGCTTCACCTTGCGCACATCAATTATCCAGTATTGGGTGATCTGCTATACAATACAAGGCGTTACGTTCATTCTCTGGTTCCCCAGAATATGAAAAGAAAGGTAACTGAACTACTTACCACGCACCTGCACCGTCAGGCTTTGCATGCCTGGAAACTGGAATTTGACCATCCCTTCAGGGACGAAAGGATCAGTGTGAAAGCCCCTTTACCAGAAGATATCCAATATACTTTAAACTGGCTCGATCAATATTTTGCTATTGACACAGATAGCCGTGATCTGAACATGCTCCTGAACGAGGAGATCGAAAATTGAAAAAAAACCAAATACAAGACCCTGAAATAGAATTCAGCACGATCGAGGCAGCAATTGAAGCCATTCGCAGTGGTGAGATGCTGATTGTGGTGGATGATGAAAACCGAGAGAATGAAGGTGATCTATTGATGGCCGCAGATAAAATAAGCCCTCAAGCGGTCAATTTTATGATTACCCATGGCAGAGGACTGCTTTGTGTGCCTATGGAAGCAGATGTTGCTAAAAGGCTTGACATTCCACTGATGACAGTGAAAAATAGCGATCGCCATGGAACCAAATTCACGGTTTCTGTAGACGTGATCGAAGGGACAACAACAGGTATTTCTGCCACAGAACGAGCCAAAAGCATCAAAGCCCTGGCAGATCCCAATTCTCGCGCCAGTGAATTCATGCGCCCGGGACACGTTTTTCCACTTTTGGCAGAACGGGGAGGAGTTTTACGCAGAGCCGGGCATACAGAGGCTGCGGTTGACCTGGCAAAGTTTGCCGGTTTAAATCCAGTTGGAGCTATCTGTGAGATCATTCGAGACGATGGTGAAATGGCTCGCTTAAGTGATCTGATTCCCTTCGCCCAAAAACACGGGCTGAAGATCATCACCATCGAAGCCTTGATCCATTGGCGCAGAAAGAAGGAAAGACTGGTGCATGCCGTTTCCCGGGCCAAGCTGCCCACTGAATATGGCCAGTTCGATATTGTAACCTACGTGAGTGATCTTTCCGACGAATACCACATCGCTTTGGTGATGGGAGAGATAAACAAAGAAAAACCCGTTCTGGTGCGGGTGCACTCAGAGTGTTTGACTGGGGATGCCTTACACAGTCTGCGTTGTGATTGTGGAGAGCAATTGGCTAAAGCCTTTGAAATGATTGCCAAAGAAGGTCGGGGAGTAATACTATACATGCGTCAGGAAGGTCGGGGTATCGGGCTTCTTAACAAGATAAAAGCCTATCATTTGCAGGATAACGGAGCCGATACGGTACAAGCCAATCTCCAGTTAGGCTTTCCGGAAGATTTACGGGATTATGGAATTGGTGCACAGATTTTGAAAGACCTTGGCCTAAAGAAAATCCGGCTGCTGACCAATAATCCTAAGAAGATCGTGGGGCTTTCGGGCTACGGACTGGAGATAGTGGAAAGGGTGCCCATCGAGATAAAAGCCAAGGAAACCAACCGCAGCTACTTGCGAACCAAAAAGACCAAGATGGGACACATTTTAAGCAATGTCTAAAAATCGGTACTGGATACTACTTGTCTTTCTATTGGCTGTTTTGTCACTCTTTGCGGAGTTTCCTAAAGCAGAAGGATTTGTTAATGATTTTGCCGGCCTGCTAAGCGAGGGGACCCGAAACCAAATAAACGATTGGGCGATCGAACTGCGGGAAAAGACGGATGTGGACTTTGTTGTCGTAACCCTGAAGGACATTGGCGGTGCCAACGAGGTGGATTACGGAGTAAAGCTATATGAAGCCTGGAAGATTGGCAGCAAAAGAGACGAAGGTGTGTTGGTGCTCTTAGCCTTGAAAGAGCGTAAGCTGCGTTTTGAGGTAGGTTACGGGTCTGAAGGCTACGTCAAGGATGCAGACATTCAAAAAGTTTACCGAACCATGACCAGCTATCTCACCAAGGGCAACGAGAATTGGGATGATGCTTTCATCCAGGGATCGCTGATGATTTTGTCGATGATAGCCACCGAAAAAGGCGTTACACTCAGTGGTATGTCTGAATACTCAAAGGGTAGGACTAAGCAAGGTCAGGGCTCTGCAGCAGGCGGACTGGGCGTGATTATCCTTTTTGTAGTCCTGATGATCGTTACCCGCGGTAGAATCCTGGAAGTACTGCTTTGGATGACCATTCTGGGTGGCCGAGGTGGCGGAAGCTGGGGAGGTGGAAAAGGTGGAGGTTCCTGGGGCGGAGGCAGCAGTGGTGGGTTTGGTGGCTTTGGCGGATTTGGAGGTTTCGGAGGTGGACGTTCCGGAGGGGGCGGAGGCGGAGGAGGTTTTTAATGATTTTCCTTAAATCACTGCTCTTTATAGTTTGGAATATAGCCTTGGGGCTATCCTTGGTTTTTTTGTTCAAATGGCTGCTATTCAATGCCAGGCCGCGATACATTTTCGGCAAGCGAATCCCGCTTACTCCTGGTTTCTTTGTGGCAAAACGGGAATGGCTTTTCAGCAAGGCGCGTGATCTTTTGCATGACTATCTTGACCAAGCCGCTAATCCGACCACACGAAACGGCTACCTATCCAAATGGCTGGGGCAGATCAGAAAGTTCCTTTGGGAAAAAACGGAATTCGTAGGGGATTGGAAGTTTTTGCCGGGTAAGCTGAAAACCACGATCAGAACCAAGATCGTTGATGCCTTTGCCAATCTGGCCACAAACCTGCTCCGTAAAACAGTTCCGAGACTGATCGAGCAGCTAAGGGTGGAGCACCGGATTGACGAATATGATTTTCAATTCAGCGTGGATTTCTTCTACGGCTATTTTCGTAAATACGTTTACAAGCCATTGATTATCGCCTTTACCGTTCTGAATCTGATTATCGGGATCATGAATATGATCCTGTTCCTGATCATCGTATAGCCAATGAAACGATACAGAGGTATCATCGGCAGGCTGGCCAAACGTTATAGCGTCCATGGAGAAAGCCAGAAACTCCTGTCACGTTTTTTACTTGTTTGCCTGTTTATTACGATTTTACTTCTGGTATCAGCGCTTTTAGCCTGGGCATTTGAGCATCGTGGATATCAAGGGTCGTCAATCAAATCTTTCTGGGACGGCATTTGGTGGTCAATTGTTACCATTGCAACGGTAGGATATGGCGATAAATATCCCATCACCTTTCCGGGACGCATAGTCGGTATCTTATTGATTGTGGTTGGCTATGCCTCACTCTCATTTTTCACCGGTCTGATCGCCTCATTGTTTGTGGAGGACAGGCTGAAAGGAGCAAAAGGTTTGAAACAGGTTCGCACACATAATCATATAGTGATTTGCGGTTGGAACAATACCGGCGATTTTCTTCTGAAAGCGTTGCTCGAAAAGAATCTGCTGGGAGCGGAAGTATGCATTTTGGCCAATGAAGCTCCGGAATTCTTCGAACGCTTGGAATCTCGCTATCCATCTCTGTCTTTGCGTTTTGTCCGGGGTGAAGCCACCCAGGAGGAGCCTTTGCGCAGGGCGTCGGTGCAAAATGCCGCTCAGGTCATCATCCTGGCTGATCATCAGTTGGATCGCAGCGCAGCCGATGATCGCAGTATTATTATCGCCAATGCGGTGCATTATCTGGTAAAGAAAGACAGGATCACTGTACAACTGGGCAACACTGAGAACCGCAATATGCTACAGCGCATTGGGATCACTAATATTATTATATGGGATGACATTGGCGGTTATATTCTGGCCAACAGCGTTTCTGATCTGAACAGCCTTTCCGTATTCAGTCAATTGGTTAAAGACAGTGAAAGCCGGATCATGACCCTGAAGATCCAGGAAAGCTTTGTGGGTAAAACCTATGGGGAGCTGTTTGACCATTTTTACCGCGAACATGGAAGGCTTTTAATGGGGCTGATGACCAAGGAACCGGAACTGGAGATGTCGGCGATTTTTACCGCTGACAGCAGTGGGATTGATCAATTCATCGAGTTTGCCCTGGCGAAATCCAAGCGGGTAATCCCTGAGGAAAAGAACAAGATCAAGTGGAACCCTCCCAGGGACAGCCTTATCCAAGCTAATGAACATGCAATTCTGCTGGCAAGTGGGGGAGAGGCATGATCGAGCTTGAAATTCTCAGCAAAGTTCCCCTGCTTAAAGAGCTTAAACCTGAACATCTTAGCCTTCTGCAACCGCTATTCAAACAACTGAAGGCCTCTAAGGGTTCATATATCCTGCGTGAGAATACTTCCGGCGACCAGTTTTACTTGTTGACCGAAGGCTGTGTGCAGGTTACCAAAGATCTCGTTAAAGGTTTTGACGAAGATCAGGCCTTGACCGAAAAAGTGTTAGCTTCCCTCTGTGGAACTGAACTACCTACTTTCGGTGAAAATGGAGTTCTGGGACAGGGAGAGCGAACTGCAAACATTATCGCCACCACGGATTGCACCCTATATACGCTTAGCAAGGCAGATTTCGAAAGTTTTGCCAAACAAAATTATCAGGCTGCTTATCTGGTGATGACCAATATCGCCAGAAAGATCTCGCTGAACCTGAAATCCACGGACGACAATCTGATCAAGCTGGCAACCGCACTTTATATAGCTGTGCAGCAATAATCGCCTAAGCTTGCTTTTTCCCCTTATCGCATTAAGTTAACATTAAGCGTGCAATAAGCGTGGGACGCTTAATTGACGCTTAATACACTCTTAGTGCTTTCGAGTGTGGAAAAGGGGACAACAGTCCGCTGAAGGCGAACAAATCATTTATAGGAGATACTAAAGTTGGAAGATACAACAAGCAGAATTCCTCGAACCTTACCAGTGCTGCATATGAGTAATGTGGTGATGTTCCCATACTTGCTGATGCCTCTGGTGGTTTCAGATGAGGAATCCAAACTCGTGATAGACTATGCCCTTTCCAACGATAAATTGATGGCCTTTTTCCTGGATAAGGAAAAAGAAGACGGGGTGGACACGGAACTTGCCACGATCGGAACGGCAGTTACTATCCTGCGGATGTTGCGCAATCAGGATGGATCGATCAGTCTGCTGCTGCAGGGCTCTTCCCGCATCAGACAACAAAAGGTTGTGCAGAAAACTCCTTTTGTGATGGTGGACGTGGAACAGGTAGCTGAAGTTTCCACTGAAGATACGGAAATTCAGGCGTATCGCACGGTTGCCCTGGAGCTTCTGGAAAAAATTTCACAGGAAAGCAGCCTGCTGAACCGGGAGATGATAACTGGTCTCAGTAACATTAAACAAGCAGGGAGGGTGGCCGATATCATAGCCGGTAACCTTGATCTGAACGTTTCTGATCGGCAAAAGATACTGGAACTGATCAACGTTAAACAGCGTTACCGTTTTCTTAACAACTGCCTGGCTGAATTAATCCGTCAGATGCGGGTGGAAAATCACATCCGGAGCAATATCCAACTTGAGATGAATGAGGATCAGCGCCGTTATTATCTGCGCGAACAACTGGATGCCATCCGCAGAGAACTGGGCGAAACCGATGAAGTAAGCAAAGAAATCCTCAAATGGCGCGAACTGATCGAAAAGAACAATCTGCCTGACTATGTTCGGGATGTAGCTTTTGAGGAACTTGACAGGCTGTCCACCATGCAACCCGCAGCCAGCGAGTATGGCGTGATCCGCAACTATCTTGATTGGATCGTGAATCTTCCCTGGCGTATCTATAGCAAAGATAGACTCGACTTGAAAAAAATCGACAGGATCCTGACCAAAGATCATTATGGCCTGGAAAAAGCTAAGGATAGAATCATCGAATACATCGCGGTAAAAAAACTGAAAGGTCATCTGAAGGGTCCCATTCTCTGCTTTGTAGGTCCTCCCGGAACTGGAAAAACCTCGATCGGCAAGTCTGTTGCCAAAGCATTGAACCGCAAGTTTATCCGCATGTCCCTCGGTGGAATTCATGATGAAGCTGAAATTCGCGGACACCGCAGAACCTATATTGGTGCTATGCCAGGTAAGATACTAATGGAGATAAAGCGTCAGGGCACTGCCAATCCGGTTTTTATGTTGGATGAGATCGATAAACTGGGACGTGATTTCAGAGGCGATCCGGCTTCTGCCCTGCTGGAAGTGCTTGATCCGGAACAGAATAACAGCTTTGTGGATAATTTTATCAATCTGGCATTCGATCTTTCAGAAGTAATGTTCATTACCACTGCCAATACCCTCGAAACCATCCCACCTCCCTTGAGGGACAGGATGGAGATCATCGAGTTTTCCAGTTACCTGGAAAACGACAAGATAGAGATCGCCAAGAGCTATCTGATTCCCCGCGAACTTGAAGAAAACGGCCTCAAAGGTGAAGATATCAGCTTGACTAAAAGTGCACTACAGGAACTCATCCGTTATTATGTCAGGGAAGCAGGTGTCCGCAACCTTCAACGCAGGATCGGTTCAGTCTTTCGCAAAATCGCCAGAGATGTTGCCATGGGTACCAAGAAAAAATGGCGGATCAAAGCGGAAGACATTACCAGATATCTTGGCCCCAGGAAATACAGTTTGGAGCTTGCCAATCGAAAGCCCGAAGTCGGGGTAGCTACAGGTTTGGCGTGGACGGGTTATGGCGGAGAAATTATGCAGATTGAAACCATCCGCATGCCAGGTAAAGGTGGGATTATTCTTACGGGTTTACTGGGTGAAGTGATGAAAGAGTCTGCCCGCATCGCAGTAAGCTATCTAAAGGCTAACCACCATAAGTATCATATTAACCCAAAAGATTTTGAGACCGGAGACCTGCATATCCATCTACCTTCGGGTGCTGTTCCCAAAGATGGTCCTTCGGCGGGAATTACTCTAACGGTAGCCTTGGCTTCACTGCTCACAGGACAAAAGATCAGGCACGACATTGCCATGACCGGCGAGCTTACATTGCAGGGTAAGGTTCTGGCGATTGGCGGTTTAAAGGAAAAACTTCTTGCAGCTAAGCGAGCTGGGATACATCAGGTCGTATTGCCTGAAGAAAACCGGGAAACACTTTCCGATTTCCCGCAGGACATTCTGGATGGAATGAATATCACTTATGTGTCCGAAGTGGATCAGGCTATGAAGCTGCTTATAATTCCGAAAGTTACCGATGCAGAAATCACAGCCAAGCGTAGGAGGACGCCGAAAGAGAAATCCTGACGCATACTAATGGAACGTTATCCTAATATCAATATTCTGCTTAATCTGCCCAAGCACTATCTGCCCAAGGCAGAATTCGTTCTGAGAACATATTGCTATATCCTCAGGCTGAACCCCAAGTTCCTCTATGGGACGCATTATGAAGGAGCTCATCTATATTATGGCCCCCAAACCGGCCACAACTATCCCCTAAAGATATATTTCGAGCCCGTAACAGCGGATTTCTTTGAGCAAAGGGAACTGTATCCCCTGGAAAAAGTGAATTTCAGCAGGTTTAAAAGCGAGCATGTGCCTTTTCTCTTCTCCAAAGGAGGTGGCCTGTTTTCTTTTGCCGATGATACCTGTCTATTCAGAAAGGACATAATTGCCAGCGGATTTTATTTCCTTACCTGCTGGCATGAGTACATACTTTCCTATCATGGGCAGAACCGTGGCCGGATAGATTACAAACAAAGCTTGCAATACCGTTGGGATTTCACCGAAACCCCGGTTGTGGATGTCTACTGCCAGATGTTGATGTATGCAATGGATCTCTACACCCCGGAATTTATCAGGGATACCAACTGGGCGGAGAAGAAGCGTTTTGCAGTGTCGCTTTCGCATGATATTGACTATTGGAATTACTGGGATGGTTCTGCCAAACTGGATGCTTATCTCTATAATCTGAAGACTTTCCTGAAGCGTCCATTGAATGCTACATACAAGCTTGGCGGACATTTATTGCATAAGAACCTGATTTATAATCCCTGGAAAACCCTGCGTTCTCTGGCCAGGCACGAACATGAAAAAGGGGTTCGTTCCACCTGGTTTGTGCTTGCGCGGGATGACTATGCAGATAAAAGGCAGAACTACGTAAAGGATACTGTGGCAAGAGTTCAGATGATAGACCTTTTGGGACAACAGGAAGTTGGCTTGCACGGCTCACCGGATTCCGCCTTCGATCCTGAAAAACTGGCGGAAGAACTGGCCAATCTGCGCGAACTGGGTTTTAATCCCACGGGTTTCAGGACGCACTATTTGCATTTTGACTACCAAAAGAGCTTTTCTATCCTGGAAAATGCGGGGATTAAATACGATTCCACATTGGGGTATTGGGAAAGAATAGGCTTCCGAGCCGGCATATCTTTTCCCTTTTTCCCTTTCAATCTGGCAGAGAACCGGCCTTTCAGAGTTTTGGAAATACCCTTGATTGTGATGGATACCACTTTGTTTTCACACAAGGCAATGAATCTAAGTTACTTTACGGCCAGACGTTCCTTGCGCAGATTGATAGACGTGGCGGCTCAATATCAGTCACATCTTTCTCTTTTATGGCACAACACCACCTTTGATCCAATAGACTATCCTTTCTGGGGCAAGCTCTATTGGGATACGATCGATTATGCACTTAAGAAGCAAGGTTGGATAACCTCCCTGCATAATATTTATGAAGAATGGGTAAACCTAAGTTACTGATTGGGTGATAAATGAAAACACTGATTTGGAAAATCTTCTATATTCTCTTTATGCTGCTTTGTCTGCTGGCCTATCTGGTATTTGCTATCCTGAAACTCATTCTGCCCCGTGCCTTGTCCCATGCCATTGTGCAACAAGTGGTTCGCTTTTGGGCCAGAACCACTTTGCTATCCACAGGCAGCACTGTAACAGTGGAGGGCAGCGAAAATCTGCCTGAACATCGCAACATCTGTTTTATCAGCAATCACCAAGGTATGTTTGACATTCCGCTGGTTTTGGGTTTTATAGGCATACCAACCGGGTTCATCGCCAAGCAGGAACTTTTCAAGGTTCCAGTCATCAGCCAATGGATGCGGGAGATACCCTGTGTGTTCATTGACCGTGGCTCAGCCCGCAAAGCCATAGAGAGTTTCAATGCCAGTGCAGAAGTGATCAGATCAGGGCACCCAATGGTGATTTTTCCGGAGGGAACGCGCAGCCGCAGCGATCAAATGGGTGAATTTCATCCAGGCAGTTTAAAGCTTCCTGCCATGGCTGGTGCTACTATAGTTCCATTGGCCATCAAGGGTAGCTGGAGGGTGATGGAAATCGATAACAAGATCCATAGAGTTCATTTGAAAATGAGGATCCTGCCTGCAATAAAGCCAGAAGATGAGATCTACACAGATAAACAAGGGCTAAGCCCTTATCTGCATAACTTGATCGAGGAAAGCCTGAAAAGCATGTAGTATTCTCTATGAAAGGTTTGGCATTAGGAATATTTTCTCTGTTTGCGCTGCTGCCGCTTTGGGGACAAACCAAGATCAGTTATGGTCCCCTGGCCGGTCTGAACGTTTCCCAACACTATGGCACGAAGGGCGATGATCTGGATTTTTCTGTGAAAACCGGGATGCGGGCTGGCATAGCAGCTGGCGCTTATCTTGATTTGCAGATGTTACCGAATTTAAAGCTGGGTTATGAGCTGCTCTACAGCCAGAAGGGTTCGCACGAGGAAATTATTATCAAGCGCATGGAGCTCGATGGTGAAATGCAGGAGCTGGTCAAGCCAGCCGTGATGAAAGTTGAATATTTTTTGGACTATCTGGAAGTGCCGGTTCTTTTCAAGGTAAGGGTTTGGGATGGCAAGCTGACTTCTGCGGAAGCGATAACGGGAAGTGCAATGGCTGTTAAGCTTAAAGGCAAACACGATCTTCGGGGTATGGTTTATCTGCCTGACGGAGATGACTTTACTGAAATTGCCATCAGCGAGAGCGATGATCTTTCTGAGGTCAATATGTTCGATTTCAGCTTCGTATATGGAGGTTCGTTGCATTTCAAGACCAAACTGCCAATCAGCCTGCAATATCGCTTTACTCTTGGCTGGGATTATCTTGCCCTGCCTACTTATGAGTTTTTTGAGCCGGTGGAATTGCGCAATCAAGCCTGGTCGTTGCTGCTGCAAACTGAATTTTAATCCTGCCCTATCCACCTTTGCCCATGTTATTGGAGAGGACTATATTATATGTAGCTACTTATGGAGGTTAACATGAAGCTGGTTTACATATTTCTTGCAGCATTATTGATGCTCAATCTTACAAACCTGTCTGCACAGCCGACACTGGATAAGCTGTTTAGCAGCGGGATTTACAATGGAAACCAGGTTGATATACTGGTTCATGGTCCCAGTGGAACCAGTGCCATATACTTCGTTGGGGATGAAGGTTTCTCATCACAATTATCTCCAGCCTGGGATTCAGATTCATGGCAAAAGGGGAACATCGGAATCCCAACTAATGGCTATCTGGGCTTTTGGTATCCCTATCCAGAATACACAGTTAATCCTTTGTTTTATCCTGGTCAGCAGCAGCCTGAATTATCCTATTACACAGGTTATGGGTCAGATGCAATCGGAGATAATCTTTATACATCTGCTCCCTGGCTGGATATTGCTGCAGTAAAGGGCAGCTTCTCTGCAGACAAGCTCTACTTTGCAATTGTGAATACTCAAAGTAGTTATCCTGTCAGTTCGGGGTTAACTTATTTTGCCTATATGCCGGTTTTAGTAGATCCCGATTCTGTTCCTGAAGATAATCCCATTGTGTTTGGCTTGATGTACACGGTTTCGGTGCCGGGAGTTATCAATCCCGGGCTTTACAAGATAACGGGTTCAGGCTTTTCAGGACTAACCAGAATTGGAGAGATTGAAACTTCGGTGCAAGATGGATATCTGCTTCTGTCTTGTTCAATGGCAGACCTTTTAGCTGATCCTGATTTCAGTTCCTGGTTTGATCCCAGCGATCCCAGAGTGGCTTCCGTGGCTACTACCAGCAGAATCACATTGGTTAATGGCATCCAGCAGGCAGATGTTACTCTCGGTCTGGATATTATGCTGAGACCCCAGGTAATTCCATTGGAGAATCTATCAGCGCCTCAGCTAAGTGATGCAGCCTTACTCGAAAACCAGCAGGGATTGCTGATCCCCCAGATCTTTTACTTTGATGCAGATCAAAATTTCCCCCGCATAGCAAGTTTCAATGTGGATGGAGGAGAGGAATTTCCCTTAAGCCCCATATCTCTTGGTTCAGAGGCTTTCGCTGCACAAGTGTTATTCAGTACCCCCGGGATTCCTGAACCGGCAAGCTGGAATGAACTGCGCTTCCGTTTTTCAGATGGGGATGGTTTTGTCTATCATACAATTGTGAATAGTTCTGCCATAAATGATGATAACCAGATCCCGGTTCCGGGTGTGATCTTGTTTCCCAATCCAGTCAGGAGCTTTCTAACCCTGAAAATATCTGGTATAAGCAATGCCAAGTATGCAGTGTTCAACCTTAGGGGCCAGAAGATCGCCGAAATCAGTCTGGATGGCAAAAACGAAATCCAATTGAACCTTAAAGGCTATAAACCGGGAGTGTATTTTCTGAAAGCTTCTGATGGCAGGGGACAGATAACAAGGTTTGTGAAATTTTAATGGATTTGGATGGGATTAGGTGTGCCGTCCTTCGCTTCGCTCCGGACTCCGAATCGTTTGGATAATGTACCCAGCAGTAGAACTGCTGGGCTAAGACGACAAGC
>CAZNGW010000069.1:0-13496 GCA_964572925.1 uncultured Candidatus Cloacimonas sp.
AATAGCGTCTATCAGTCTATTGTCCAGGATTCCATCACCACTTTTTCATCGTTTCCCAGGCAGGTTAGATTATAGGTGTCGAGGTGTTTTCTTAGTTCCAGAATTGTATCTTCGCTTCCTTTAACGATTATCAGATCAGAAAATCCGGGCCAAATGGCGTTATTCATTCTGGGATCGCCAAAGGGCAGGGCACCGGTAACCGGCTCCACTATCTGGTAGAACCCGGGCTTGCACCTGGATACTATTTCCGTAATCTCTTCCAGGCTGCTCACGTTGCAGATCACAAAGGCTATTTTATTCATGCCAACCTCCCTTTTATGCTTCTTTTTTGTGCATACTTACGTATATCACGGGAACCAGAACCAGAGTGATGACAGTTGATATCAGCAGTCCTCCAATGCAGGTTATCCCCAAAGGACTCCAGATTTCTGAGCCCATGCCATGGGAAACAGCCATTGGGATCATGCCAAAGATTGTGGTTAAGGCGGTCATCAGCACTGGCCGCAGACGAGATTTCCCGGCGTGTGCCACAGCATCAAAGAGTTTTTCACCCCGCTTCCTGAGCAGATGAGTATAGTCGATCAGCACAATGCCGTTATTGACCACTACTCCCAGCAGCATAACAATTCCGATAAAGGAAACTACGCTCAAACTGATATGGCTGACCAGGAAAGCCCAGATGACGCCAATCAATGCCAAAGGAATAGCCAGCATAATGATCAAGGGGTCTTTGTATCCACCAAAGATCGAAGCCATAACCATATAAACCAGGGTTATCCCCAATAGAAACATCAAGAACAAGCTTTTGAAGGAGCTTTGTTGATCCTTGTATTGGCCAGCCAGGCTTACATCGGTTCCAGAAGGTATATCCAGCGTGGCAAAAACGTCTTTTACCTGCTTGATCGCGGTTCCCAGGGTGATGTCTTTCAATTCGGCTGTGATATATGCTGTGCGTTGCTGGGCCTCATGGTCAATCTGGGCATAGCTTGATCCCATCTTAATTTCTGCAATGGAACCCAGAGGAACCACATTTCCATTCAGGCAATTCACAGGGATTACGCTTAGGGCGTTTATGTCGTTGCGGTATTGCGCATTTAGCCGAACTTTGATGTCGAATTCATCGCCATTGTCTTTGTATTGGGTGTCGTTTGTCCCATACAGGGATTGCCTGATGCCGATGGCTGCCAGAGCGGGATTTACTCCTACCGCTGAGGCTTTCTGTTTGTCGATGCATATTTGCACTTCAGACACCCCTTCGTCCAGACTGCTTTCCAGGTTCACGAGATTGGGGTTTTTGCTCAGCTTATTGTAAATCTGTGATGATATGCCGGTAAGCTGATCCATGTCCTTACCGGAGATTTTGATCTCCACCGGCTTGGAATTGGCAAACATGGCGCTTTGCAAAAGGCTTCCGCCTACCACGCGGAACTTGGTGATCTCAGGTATCTTTTTTAATCTTGCCCGGACAACGGCTTCAATTTCTTTGGCAGAGCGTTTCCGCTGATCGGGAAGCACCAGTTTGGTGCCAATGGTGCTGATGTTTCGTCCTTCCTTGAATCCCATGGTGCTTAGCAAGCCACCTTCCGATTGTCCGGTGATGGAATACATGCTCCTAAGCTCAGGAACCTCTTCCATGAATATCTTTTCCACTTGTCTGGCTACTCTGGCTGTTTCTTCGGAACTTACATCCTTGTCCAGTTCAATCACAGCGTTCAGGTCACCGGCATCCATTGCGGGAATATAGTCGGTTCCGATAAGCTTGATAAGCCCAATTGAGATCAGGAATAATGCGGCTGAGATTATCAAGATTCGCTTGCGGTGATGAATTGCATATTCCAGCAGGTCTTCATATTTCTGTTCAATCCAGTTAAAACACCTCTCACTGAAGCTGAAGAACTTGCCATGCTTGCTAAGGCTGGCATCTTTTCTGCCAAGTAACCGAGAACACAGCATGGGCGTAAGGGAAAGCGCCGTAAACAAAGAAGCCAGAAGGGTTACCGATACCAGGATAGCCAGTTGCTTGAAAAGAATACCAACCAAGCCACCCATAAAGATCATGGGAACAAAGACAACCACGGTTGTCAGGGTAGAGCCCCCGATGGCAACCTCCATTTCTGAAGCGCCAAAGATGGCTGCTTCACGTGGTCTGCTGCCCTTTGCCAGGTGACGGGTGATATTTTCCAAAACCACAATGGCATTATCCACCACCATGCCAATGGCGATTGCCAGGGACATTAATGAGAAGATATTGATGCTGAAATTGGCTATATACATATAGACAAACGCAATGATCAGGGAAAAAGGAATGGTGAGGATAATGATAATGCTGCTTCGCATTTCCCTGAGGAAAAACAGCACTACCAGCATTACAAAGATGGCTGCATAGAATATGGTCCAGCTAAGATTCTTCAGGGATTCCGACACCAATTCTGAGGAATTTATCACTTCCTTTATCATCACATCTGCGGGTAAGTCTTTCTTTATGCGTGCAATTTCTTTGTCCACCGCTCTGGCTACTTTCAAAGTATTGGCGCCTGATTGTTTCTGAACCATCATCAGCACTGCCTGCTTTCCTGAAGACCTTAGATAAGCCTCGCTTTCCTTGAATCCATCCGTTATGGTTGCCAGGTCTCTGATTCGGATCACCTGGTTGTCCAGGCTAAGCAGAGGGGTATCGCCAATCTCCTGCACACTGTTAAACTCAGCCGGAACCCTTACTGCCAATGAAGTTTTCCCCAATTTCAGATTGCCGGCGGGAATGGAGACATTCTGAGTTGCCAAAGCCTGTGCAATCTGTGCCACGGTAACATGGTATGCAGCAAGCTGGAAGGGATCACACTCCACCTGTATCTCGCGCTCTGGCTGACCCAGGACGTATGTGGTGCCCACGCCTTCCACTTTCTTGACCGGGCTGGATATCTTGTCTTCCACTAATTTATCCAGTCCATGGTAGCTTTCCCTGGCTTCGATGCTATAAAACACTACAGGCAGCATCGAGCTGGTAATCTTCATGATCATTGGATTCTGTGCATCTGAAGGCAGGTCTTTCTTTACCAGTTCCATCAGGTCACGGACGGAATTGGAAGCGTCATTAAGGTCTGTGCCCCAATTGAACTGCATGGTGATGATGGACACATTCTCACGGGAGTTACTTTTGATGGATTTCAAAGCCGAAGTTCCCGCCAGAACTCCTTCCAGTTTGTCGGTAACCTGATTCTCCACCTCGCTGGCATTGGCACCGGGGTAGATGGTAATGATGGTTAGGGTAGGCATTTCGATGTCCGGTAGAACGTCTTTGGGGATCATTGTCCCTGCCACGATCCCGAAAATCAGGATAGCCACAAAGATCATGATGGTCATTACCGGATTGTCAACTGATATCTTTGTAAGTCGCATGATCTTATCCTATTACGTTTACCTTGGTTCCCTGGTTCAGTTTGGATTTGCCTTCGGTTACTACTTTGTCGTCTGCCTCCAATCCTTGCACCACATAACAGGAGCTGAATTCACCCAGGATGGTAACATTCTTCTTGGTGGCAATATTCCCCTTGATCGTGTAAACATAAGTTTCTGCAGTTCCAGAAGTTCTCAGCAAACTTTCCCGGGGGATAACCAAAGCCTGTTCAGCAGGCAGGTGGAAAGAAGCCTTGCAAAACATTCCCGGTTTTAAGATATTGCCTGGATTATTCAGGCTTATCTCCACGGTAGCAGTTCTGGTGATTTGCGAAAGAATCGGCATAATCTTGGTTACCTTTCCGCTCCGAGCCAGATTATCCAGCATAGGCAGTGCGATCTCCACTGTCTGGCCCAGCTTAACTTGTTTCAGATTCTGCTCGTTCACCTCCACTTTCACCAGAAGTGGATTAAGCTTCATCAGGCTTACGATTCCGCTGTTCAGGGAGTAACCGGGATTGATATTGGGAAGAAAGTTGTAGTTCTCTCCTTGCTTAACGCAGTGTTTAACCACTGTGCCCGAAAAAGGAGCCCTGATTTCAGTATTCTTTTTCAACAAAGCATATTTGGCCTGAGAAGCATCAAACTGCGCCTTCACATGATCATATTCCTGGCGGGAGACCGTGTTTTGGGCCAGAAGATTTTCCATTCTCTGCATATCTTTTTGCAGGGTTTGGAATTCCACCTTTGCCTGGGCCAGCAGTTCGTCTGCCATTTCTACAATTAATCCCCCTTCCTGAACGTATCCTCCTTCCGGAATCAGGATTCTTTCTACCCTGCCGGGAACAATGCTGCCCAGATTTGCTTCTTGCGAAGCCATCAGGGTTCCGGTGTATTCAATTTCAGGAATGTATGCAGTATCGCTAACTGCCACTGTATTTATATTCACGGGTTGTTCTTTTACCGCGGTTTGCTGTTTGTGAGTGCAGCCGCTGAAGAGCACTGCTGCCGAGAGAAATATCATTATCTTTTTCATCTTGATTTCCTTATTTTAGTGCGTCTATAGCTTTTAGATAGGTACTGCTTTTAATGTTCAGATCCATTTCAGAGTCAATTTTGTCGCTGTATGATTTTTGCCACAAACTCTGAGCCTCCAGCAGGTCACTACTGCGTAGCATCCCTTCCTGATAACGTGCCTGGCAAACTCTAAGGTTTTCCTCTGCTTGTTGCAGCGAGGTATTGGAAATTTCCAATTGACTGTTGGCTTCGGAAAGCTGATTGGCGCAGCTTTGGATTTGCAGTTCAATCAGCTCTCTGGCTTCCTGTAGCTTCAATTCGCTTGCCTTCAGGTTGTTTTGTGCTGCTTTCAGGCCTTGATGTCTTTCTCCAAAGTGAAATAGCTCCATCTGGGCAACGATTCCTACCTGCCAACCGGTTCCCAAATCGTTTTCCAGGCTGTTATACACATCTGGCTTCAAGGTGTGGAAATTGCCTTGCAAACCGATATTGGGATAATAGCGTGACTTGGCTATTCTATGCAGTGAGCTATTGATTTCTTTTTGCTGCTTCAGCATCTGGTAATCAGGACGGTTTTCCAGCACAGCATTAATATCCGGGATATTGAACTGCACTGCTTCCACGGGTTGATACTCCAATTCGGTAGCCACGTTTAAGTCACATCCCAGCAACTGGTTTAATGCCATCAGCGCCAGTTTTTGACCATTACTTGCCTGTAGCACATTCAGCTTTGCTTCTTCCAGTTTCACTCTGGCTTTCAGCAGTTCGTTTTGGGTTACGATTCCCTGCTCATAGGCATTAGTCAGGTCATCTACATGTTTCTGCACAAGGGCTTGATAGCTTTGTGCCAGTTTTACCTTTTCCTGCAAGGAGATCACCCGCCAAAAAGCTTCATCGGTCTTGAGCAGCAAATCACTCTGGGTTTGGCGCAGTTGGTCTTTGGCCAGTGTTTCTCCGCTTTTTGCCAGCTTGTATTGTTCAATGATCTTGCCGCCGGTAAAGATGGGTTGCACCAATTCCACCCCCAACAGCCAATTGTCTTTTTCTCCAATTTGCAGGTCAATCTCATCGGAGATCATGCCTTGTTGAAACAAGGCTGTTAGTGTCTGATAAAAAGGATCTGAAGTTACAGCCGGATTGGCTTGTGCCATGCCACCAAGTAATTGCTGCAGATTCAGATCCTCCTTGTATTCAATGGTTTTTCCGCTGTGCATGTATGTCCCCATTGCATTCAGGGAAGGCAGAAAAGCGGTAAACGAAGCTTTCTTCAGTGCGGTTCCGCTTTCTACTCCAAGCCTGGCTATTGACATACATTCTGCATTCTTCAGCGATAAATCCCTACAGTCCTGAAGGCTCAAAGCTTCCGCATAAACCGAAGCGGAAAGGGCAATAAAAGCCAACAGGGAGACCACTTTCCATGTTTTGAGGTTCATTGTTTCTCCAATAATAGTCCGAAGCCTAAAATATTATACACTTCGTTGGTGATTGCCGGTAAGTTTATCTTCTCTGGTTCAGTAAGCCACTGGGTCAGTACTATATCCATAGTCCCCAGGATCATATACGCCAAAGTCTGAGGATTGACTTTTCTGATGGATCCTGACTCTATGGCGGCGCTACACAGACTTTTCAGGTAATTCATATACTCGTTCAGGGGGTTATAATCCGGGTTTTGCAGGCAGAATTCTTCACTTTTGCGCCATTCCACGACCATAACTCTGGCAACGTCACGGTTCTGGGTTACCAGTTCGGTATGCAGATCAATAAATTTTTTAATTCTTCCCACCGGATCATTATCACTTTCCACGCGTTCGCTGATCTGTTGCAGTTTGCTTTTGATTACGTCTTTGATGGTTTGAATGAAAAGCTCGGTTTTCGTTTTGAAATATAGATATACTGTGCCATTGGCAATGCCTGCCTCCTGGGCAACCTCATTCACAGTGGCAGCATTGAATCCGCTACGGGCAAACACCTTGACGGCTGCCTCCAGGATCAATTTTCGTTTGTCACCAGTGCTTGTTCGGGTAAGCGTGGTAAAGCTCATCTTTCACCTCTCGTAAGTGTCTTAATTATTATAAGGATATTGACTGATCAGTCAGTCATGCACGCTATCTTATTGTTGTTGAGCTTTATGTCAAGAAGTTTTATTAGCTAAGACCCTTGCCCATAACCTGCACACTGAATTTGTTCGGTTGGAGCTCTTGATTCATCCGGAACTTGACAGAGGTTGATGCGTTTCTCACTGAATTGTAGCTTAATATACCAGATAAATCTGGTGTTCCATTTAATTCTACGGTCTCTGGCTGTTTTTGCTGAAGCGCTGAAACTCTTTAAGTCTGTTGATTAATCCGCAATCAAGCAGGGAAGAAGGGGGGATGCAGTGCGTATCTGCCTTCACGAAAAAAGAAAGGTGCGGCTTATCACCGCACCTTTTTTGTTATTATTTCACTTTGGGCGTCAGCCCGTTTCGATTAGATCAGCTGTCAGCTACGAAGTTCTCACTTCTCAGTTTTACAGAAGAGACCTTGTTCTTCATTCCTGTGGAAGCAGGAATCTCCTGGAATTTAAGGAGATCCCGGATCAAGTCCGGGATGAGGGATGGTTTTTTATTGATGTTTCTCCTTGCACAGCTCGATCAGAACACCATAGCTGGACTTCGGATGCAGAAAGGCAATGTCGGCATGATGGGCACCCGGCCTGGGTTCTTTGTCGATCAGGGTTATGCCTTTATCTTCTGATTCCTTCAAAGCTTCAGGCAGGTTATCCACCGCAAAGGCAAGGTGTTGAATGCCTTCGCCTTTCTTTTCGATGAATTTGGCAACGGCGCTGTCTTCTGAGGTAGGGCAAAGCAGTTCAATTCTGGTGTCCCCACAGGGCAGGAAGGCTACTTTCACCTTCTGGGAGGGAACTTCCTCGATTCCTTCCAGCTTCAAGCCAAGGCTTTCGTAAAAGGCGATTCCGGCTTCCAGGTCTTTAACTGCGATACCGATGTGGCTGATATGTTTCACCATTACTAACCGCCTATTTCTTATACTTTTTAGCCAGTTCGAAACCGATTTCCATCGCCTGATGGTTGATATCCACAAAAGCTGGTTTTACGGATTCGGCGATTGATTGCTTCAGCGATTCTTCCTTTACGATGCCTGTGATCTTTACCAGAAAGGCCAGGGACAGGATATTGGTGGAAATGGTGCTGCCAAGCCTTTCCTGGGCAATATCCGTAAAGGGAAGTTCATAGGTGTTTTCGGCAGCCAGAGCCAGATTTTTTACGAAGGTGGTATCGATGATCAACACTCCATTTTCGCGAAGGTCAAAGAGATACACGTCGCAAGCCTCCTGGGTTAGGGCCAGGAGACAATTGAAGTTCGTGGCTTCGGGGAAATAGATTTCCTGATCGCTGATGATCACGTCGGCGCGTGAATAACCACCCCGTGATTCAGGTCCATAGCTCTGGGTTTGGGTAACCCGGCGTTTTTCGATTACGGCAGCTCTGGCCAGAATGATTCCAGCCAGGATCAGTCCTTGACCACCGCTTCCGGACAGACGGATTTCATAGTTTGCCATTATTCACCTCCCTTTTCCTGCACCCGCTTGCACAAAGCAGCGTATTCAGAGCAGAATTCAGGCCGCACTTCCTTGCGTAGCACGCCACGGATGATCTTGCCTTCCACCTTTTCGGGGGGAAGCTTATCCACTGCGGCCAAGGGAACTGAATTATCGCGGAAATCCTTCATCATTTGAGGAGCGCCGCCTTTCTTGTTCAGACGTCCGAAAATGACGGGACAGGCACTTACCACTTCGATCAGGGAAAATCCCGGATGGTCGATGGCGTCCTTGATGATCCCCTGCATTTCCTGAACGTGAAAAGCAGTGGTGCGGGCTACAAAAGAGGCTCCAGCACCCATGGCCAGATTGCAGACGTTGAAATCGGGCTCAATATTGCCATAGGGTGCCGTGGTGGCAAAAGCTTCATGCGGAGTGGTGGGACTGCATTGTCCGCCGGTCATGCCATAAATGTTGTTATTAATCAGAATCACAGTAAGGTCGATGTTCCTGCGGGCTGCATGAATCAGATGGTTTCCGCCTATGGCAGTGCAGTCGCCGTCGCCGGTAACCACGATCACCTTCATGTGCGGTTTATGGAGCTTTACGCCGGTGGCATATGCGATACTTCGTCCATGCAGGGTGTGCAGGGTATTGAAATCTACATATACCGGCATGCGTGAAGAGCAGCCGATCCCCGAAACCATGGTGATGTCATCACGGTTTAGGTTCATGGAAGCGATAGCCCGGATGATAGCACCCAGCACGATGCCATTGCTGCAGCCGGCGCACCAGACGTGGGGAAACTTCTTGTCGTGACGCAGGTATTCATGGATGATGCGTTGTGGTATGTTGGCCATGGTTTAACTTACCCCCTTTATTTTGCGCAGGATGTCGTTGGGTGTGATCAGTTGACCGTTCACCCGCTGCAGTTTGATGATGCTGCTATCGCTTTTGTCCTTGGTGAGGCGTTCGATTTCGTGGATCAATTGGCCTTGATTCAGTTCGGGCACGATAACCGTGTCCACATTGCGCAGCATTTTACGCACTGCTTCATCGGGGAAAGGCCAAATTGTAAGGGGTCTTAGGAGCCCAACCTTGATTCCTTCCTTGCGGGCAATGGCGATGGCTGCTTTGGCTGCCCGGGAAGTGATTCCGGCCGCAAAGATAGCTATCTTGGCATCTTCCATCTGATGGCTTTCAATCTGAACCAGATCACGGATATTGTAAACGATCTTTTTTCGCAGTCTTTCCATCATATCCGCAGCTTCGTTGGCCTTATTGGTCGGGAAACCGTGTGAATCGTGGGTAAGGCCTGTAACGTGGAAACGATAGCCTTCGCCATAGGAAGCCAGAGGAGAAAGGTATTTTTGATTTTCATCGTAGTGCTTGTACCATTGAGGCGGAACCGTAGGTTTGATGCGGTTTATCACACGCACGTTCGCCATGTCCGGCAATTGGACGGCTTCGCGCATGTGGCCGAGCACTTCATCCAGCAGCAGAATAACGCAGGTGCGGTATTTTTCGCTTAGGTTTACTGCTCTAATGGTAAGTTCATAGCTTTCGCGCACCGAATCAGGATAGAGCACGATCGCCGGTGAATCACCATGCGAACCCCAACGGGACTGCATGATCTCACCTTGGGCGGGGCTCGTTGGCATACCTGTGCTGGGGCCAACCCTTTGAACATTAACCACCACGCAGGGTGTTTCGGTGATCTTGGCAAAGCCGATGCCTTCCTGCATCAGGGAAAACCCCGGTCCGCTTGTGGCGGTAAGGGATTTTGCTCCAGCCAGGGAAGCGCCTGTGATGGCACAAATGCTGGCAATTTCATCTTCCATCTGCACGAATACACCACCCCGTTTGGGCAGCTCTGAAGACAGGATTTCGGCAATTTCGGTGGAAGGAGTAATGGGGTAACCGGCAAAGAAATTCACTCCGGCATCCAAAGCTCCGTAAGCCACAGCTTCATTTCCCTGCATCAGTACAATTTTGCGTTCACGGAGCTGCTGCAGTTCGTCCAGTTTGCTTTCAGGTTTTGCGGTCAAAGCTTCTGCCGTTGCCTGAGTATTGGCTTTTATTGTTTTGGTTGTGTCTTTTTTTGTCATCTTGCGTTACCCTCCTTCAGCGATCCTTGGCTCCGGTGATGGCAAAATCCGGGCAGAGCCTGTCACAGGTTTCGCAGTGAATACATTTGTCCGGAGCCTGCACATAGGGAGAGCCATCGCTCTTGCGTCCCAGGCAGCCGGTTGGGCAAAAAGCTACGCAGATACCGCATTTTTTGCACCAATTGTAATAGATCAGCACGGGAGAATCTTCGTCGCCGGGTTCTTTCACCTCGGTAACTTCCACCTCCATTTTTTCGGGGGTGTCTTCCGAGCGGATAATCATGCCCACGCGGTCTTTTTCGACTTTTTTAGGCATTGAGTTCCTCCACTTATATCTTTATTTTGTAATTACTTTTTTCAGGAAATTGCCCAGACGCTGGCAGCCTTCCACGTTCTTTTCGATGCTTTCGTAGCTGAAGTTCAAGCGCATGGTATTATAGCCTTTGCCATCGCAGAAGAAGCTGTTCCCTGCCACATAGGCAACGTTCGCTTCCTTAATGCAATCCAGCAGCAGGGCATTTGTATCCAGGCTTTCAGGGCCTTTGGCCATCAGGAAAAGACCACCTTCGGGGTGAGTCCAGGTAACTTCTTCGGGCATGTATTTGGCCAGCGAATCCAGCATCACTTTCTGTTTTTCGGCATACATTTTACTGATATCGGCAATCTTCGGATCCAGATAACCCTTCTCTATGTAGCGGGCGGCAATGCGCTGAGTAAAGGGAGGAGTACAGAGATCGGTGGCTTGTTTGCCCACCACGATCTTGTCTAAAACATCAGGATGGCCTACCACCCAGCCGATGCGGAAACCGGGACAGAAGATCTTGCTGAAGGTTCCCAGCAGCACCACATGTCCGGTGCCGTCCAGTTCGTAGATGGTCTTTTGGGTTTCGCCTTCGTAGCGAAGCTCACGATAGGGGCTGTCTTCGATGATCAAAACGTCGTATTTATAGGCCAGTTGCAAAATCTCTTTACGGCGATGCTCAGTCATGGTTACACCGGCGGGATTCTGGAAATCGGGAATCAGATAGATGAATTTGGGTTTTTGGCCTTTGTCACAAAGCTCCTTCAGATGGGCTTCCATGATGTTGGGATCTTCACCCTCTTCGTCCATAGGTATGCCGATCATGTTGGCGCCGTATGAATTGAAGGCTGATAGACCGCCCAGATAGGAAGGCAGTCCTACAATCACATAGTCGCCGCGGTTGATGAACATTTTGGCGATCAGGTCCAAAGCCTGCTGTGAAGCGGTGGTGATGATCATGTTGTCGATGCTCATGTCCACACCGCTGGCCTTATAGCGGTTCACCAGCATGGTTCTCAGCAGAGCATCGCCTTCGGTGGCACCATATTGCAGGGCAAAGGCAGCTTCATTGTCCATCACTTCGTTAATGATCCCTTTCAGTTCTTCGATCGGGAAGGTGGCAGGGCTGGGGAACCCTCCTGAAAAGGAAATCAGACCTGGCTGACCGAGGAATTTCAGCAGTTCGCGGATCGCAGAACGCTTCATTCCCTTGATGTTGGTTGACAGGATATCGTTTAGATCGGTGATCATGATGATCCTCCCTTTATGCTTTTATTTTTCTTCATATACCAGAACTTTTTTATTGGCCTTGCGCCATTCACTGTATGCCTTCTTGATTTCCAGTTCCCACACAATTCGTTTATCGTTGTCTTCGAAGCTGACGATGTCTATGTAATAGGTGCGTTTGTTTTTGCCCATGAAGCTTTTGCGTGGAAATTCGACCACCACTTCGCCGTCAATGTTCAGCAGGGTGATCTCATTTAAAAAAACCCCGTCGGCAATCTCTACCACAGCTCTGGCTTCCACGCTTCCGGTTTGCACGTCTCTGAAATGTATGTTCATTGATACTCCATTTTTTCCTGAACACCCGCTTAGTTTATTTGCAGTTATCGGTCAAGATATTTTTTGCAGGTTCAGTCAGCTATCGCTCTTCGGATTTTTCGGGGATGGCTGGTTCGGAAACGCCCTGAGGATGGTCTTTAAGTTTGAAAAGCTCAGGGAATTTGTTGTCATAATACAGAACTGTGAGGCTGTTATCCTCGGCATAGAGGACGTGCACCGTGCGAGTAGTGGATAGAAACCAGATCAGTTGTTGGGTTTCCTCATCGAAGTGGTTCGTTTTGCCGTGCAATTGCTGCAGGGTGTCCATCACCAGGGCATCGTATTCTTCGGTGTTATTGGGGCTGTATTTGATGAACCAGCCAAGGATGCGCTGTGTTTTGGGCTCCACAAAAACCAGGATGGCATCTACCAACTTACTGTCCTGGGGAAAATAGCGAACGATATCATTGCCGGAATCCTTGGCATAAAAACCGCTAAGTGCCAGTAGCGAATCTGCTTCGGTAAGGGGGATGGCATAGCTCAGGTTGAACAGACCGGTCTGTGCCTGCAAGGCAAAGCCCGCCAGTAGCAACAGCAGAAGGATAATTTGTTTTTTCATGCTTGATCCTGTTTTGTCTTCTTTCAAGCCAAGATTTTGGCAGGGCAGGCAAGAGTCAATATAAATCTCTGGGAACTGTGGTTACATCCAGGGGTAAATGGTCACACGGATTTGCACGGATTAAACGGATCAAACAGATTTTTTCTGTAGTATAGGTTGCCAAACCTGTTGTGTAGGCAGCATGCCGGTCCTGCCTCAGTAACGAGCCAGGTTAAGGGCTGCCAATCTCCGAATTGGCAGAAACGACGGAGTTGCTTGATAAAGAGAGTCTGCGACCTCTTTGGCGTAAAAAAAGAAGTCTGCCATCCCAAACTTGACATGACATAGGTGGGCTGCTTGCATAGTCTGTATTGTTCGCTTATGTCCAAATTCATCACTGTTTTATCCAGGCAATTCTGCATAGGGAGAAACCCTTTTTGGCTAAGGATGCCTGCCTGTGCAGAATATTTCCGGTTCATTGGTGTGCGTTTGCGATTTGTGCCTCTGCAGAAGCCTGTTCCGCCATCACCATATCTATGCCATTATCGGAGACTATGAATCCGGGTTGTGTTCTGCCATCGATGCCATCCATCACATTGGCAGCGCTGAAAGTGAACTGAATTATTCCATCAGGGGTTGTGGGACTGCCGATATCTACTATTATGTCATATTCACCTGCTGTTGACGCCGTCCAGATGGGGTTTGGAAACAGGTAGTTCCCATTTTCATCAGTTGTTCCATAGATGGGGGAAAAGCCCTGTGCATAGCATGATGAGGTAGGAACTAAGCCGCCATCCACATAATTATAGCTGTTATGGTCTATTACATAAAGCGTGAATTCTGTATTTTGGGGGAAATTGCTTAGCATAGCATAAACCGGATCACCCAGGTTATACACATTTCTGCCTTTATTTCCGCCACTAAAGCTTTCCACCTTGGGATTGAACTTAAATCCCCTTGAGCTGTAAGCTGCGTCTATAGCCCGTTGCTTATCGTT
>CAZNGW010000070.1:0-12488 GCA_964572925.1 uncultured Candidatus Cloacimonas sp.
TCTTCAACACTTATCCTGCCATCCAGCTTGATCAAAAACCAACGGTCAAATCCAGTAGCTTGTTCCCAGGCTGTATCCTTTACTTTGCGGTGAGCCCGGATGATCTTCTGGCCTCCATTGCGACTGAAGAGCTGATCAAGCTCGTTGATGTTGAAGCTGAATCCTTCCGCATAAAGTCCGGTTGGAAGGTTGGCAATTCGGTTTGCATCCGCGTTCAGCTTGATCTTGATAAGGTCTGCGGCATATTGAGGACGGGGTTTGCTAAGTTTCTGGCTGTTAATTTGAAAATTCTGGTTATCGCCTTTTATGGGTTCGGCGATCAGGCTGCCAAAGCAGCAAAGAACAAGTAGTATAAGCAGGACGGACTTTGTTCTGTTCATCGGTTCGTTTCTCCAGTGGGTAAGAATATTCTATTTATTGCCAGTTCAGAATGGGGCTTTGCCGTGTCAACTACTTTCTGTGAGAGCTAAGGCTATCAACCTTCCATAAAGCATAATGATTGTTACTGTCTACCATGAATATCCTCTGAATTTGCTTTTCAGATTCTTATAACCAAGGGCAAACGAACCAGGATTGGTGTTCCATTTACAAGCGAAGAGCGGGAAACTGGTTCCCGCTCTTAAGAGACATATTGTCTAAGCTCAGCTATTCCCTATAGTTTGCGCATATATTCCAGTAGATCGACGACGCGGCTGGAATATCCAAATTCATTGTCATACCAGCTAAACACCTTTACCAACCTGCCTTTCACATAGGTGGTAAGCGAATCGAAAATTGAGGAATAATGATTGCCAACTATGTCGATGGAAACAATCGGATCAGTGCTGAACATCAAATAGCCTTTCAAATATGTATCTGCGGCATCTTTCATGGCAGCATTCACTTCATCTTTGCTAACTTCTTTTTCCACGTTCACGCAGAGGTCAACTAAGGAGCCGTCGGGAGTAGGGACTCTGATCGCCACTCCATCCAGCTTGCCTTTCAATTCCGGGATAACCAGTCCGATTGCTTTGGCAGCACCGGTAGAGGTGGGAATCATGCTCATGGCAGCAGCTCTGGCCCGACGCAGGTCAGAATGGGGAAGATCCAGGATACGTTGGTCGTTTGTATAGCTGTGGATGGTGGTCATAAGGCCATTCACGATGCCAAATTTGTCCTGTAGTACTTTGGCAACGGGGGCAAGGCAGTTGGTGGTGCAGGAAGCGTTGGAAACGATGGCATGTTCGGGTTTCAAAGAAGTGTGGTTAACTCCCATAACGATTGTGGCATCCACTTCGTCTTTGGCAGGAGCGGTGAGAATGACCTTTTTAGCTCCGGCTTTAAGGTGTTTGGAGGCTTTTTCCTTGGAGGTGAAGATACCAGTCGATTCGATTACAAATTCCACGCCCAAGTCTTTCCAGGGAAGCACTTCAGGGTCTTTTTCGGCATAGATTTTGATCTTTTTACCGTTCACAACCAGAAAGTCGTCCACGTAGGAAATATCAGCGGGGTAGATTTTGTGCACGCTGTCATATTTGAATAGGTAGGCCAGGGTCTTGGCGTCGGTAAGGTCGTTAATGGCCAGCACATTCAGTTCGGGATGGCTGTTCAGGATCACCCGCAGAACAAGACGACCGATGCGTCCAAAACCGTTGATTGCTACATTAGTCATAATTTAACTCCTCATTTTACAATAGAATACTGTTGTTTTCGCTGCCAGTAACCTTACAGAAGCCCATCACGGTATTCTGCATGGCTTCTTCGCCTTTTACGAGCCATTTACGGGGATCGAATTTGCTTTTGTTGGGAACGTAGTCCTTGGGATCGATCTCAGGTGGGCAGACGATGGCATATTTTTCTTTTTCCCAGAAAGCTTGCGTGGCAGTGGCCATGTCCATCTGGTAGTGAGTGTCTTTGTTTATCTTGACCACGCCATTAGCCACTGCAACTCGCTGTTGCTCATCGGTCAGCCCGGAAGCACCATGTAAAACCAAACCGCGCTCCACGCCATTTTTGATCAGCAGATTATCGATCTCCTTGATCAGGTCAAGACGCAGCACGATATTTTCACCTTTGGAAACTCCGTGATTGGTGCCCACTGAAGCTGCAAAAAGGTCAACATTGGTGCGTTGGACAAATTCCAAGGCTTCTTCTGGCTTGGTATAGAGCTCTGTTTCCGAAACAATTTCATCCTCGGTGCCTTTGATGTGTCCAATCTCGCCTTCCACTATGATACCGTGTTTATGAGCCAGATTAACCACTTCTTTGGTGATGCGGATGTTTTCTTCCAGGTTTTCTTTGCTGGCATCGATCATCACGGAAGTAACGAGGTTGTTTTCCACGCAAAACTTGATGAAATCAAAGTAATTGGGAGTTGCATGATCGATGTGCAGACCGATTCCGGACTTGGGAAACTGGGCGGCAAAGGTTTTGATCATGACGGAGATCAGTCTGGCTCCGGCATTCATATCCTGGGATGAGCCGGCTGCGAACTTGCAGGCACCACTGCTCATTTGTAAAAGCCCATCAGAGCCAACAGCGGCATAGCCTTGGATGATGGCTCTTATCTGGGTGTCAAAAACTACATTGGACGCAATAATGCCAAAACGCATCCGCTTGGCCTTGAGAAAAACCTCTTTAAGTTGCGAACCAGTTAGAAACATTTTAAACCTCCCTGCTGGATTTTTATTCTAATCGCATAGATATAATATATCTGCTTTACGGTCAAGGAAAATCTTTAGCTGGCTTCTTTCACGGTTCGGATTCTCCGGACTGGTCTTCCAAATCAAGGATAGCGGTGGCTTCCGCGACTGGCAGCTCCTGAACTTTACTCAGTTTTTTCTCAATCTGACGGCTGCGGTAGCTGGCTTTTTCGATCGTATTTGAGGCTTCCTGCAGTTTCTTCTGGGTGGTGTCCAGTATTTCGCCAAACTTGCCAAACTCGTGCTTGATGGCGCTGAGGATTTTCCACACTTCGGCAGTTTTTTTCTGAATAGCCAGGGTTTTAAAGCCGATCTGCAAGCTGTTAATCAAAGCTGCGGTAGTGGTGGGTCCACAAATCACAACTCTGCTTTCTCGCATCACCGTTTCAAACAGGCCGGTTATGCGTAGGGCTTCTGCATAGAGGCCTTCAAAAGGAAGGAAGAGCAGCCCGAAATCTGTGGTCAGCGGTGGATTAAGATATTTGTCACGAATATCGCGGGCACAGGCTTTGATGCGATCTGCCAGGTTTTTTCGCTCAGCTTCTATCTTTACGGGATTTCCGGCCTCATAGGCATCTAAAAGTCGTTGATAATCCTCAATCGGGAATTTTGCATCCAGGGGCAGGAACACGTTTTCCTGTTCTTCGTCCGGTCCTGGCAGGCGAATGGCAAATTCCACGATCTCATTACGCCGTTTATTGGGCTTGAAATTCACCTCATACTGATTGGCGGAGAGCAGGTCTTCCAGCAGATGCCCAAGCTGCATTTCACCCAAAACCCCTCGGTTTTTCACATTGCTCAGCACTTTTTCCAGATTTCCCACGCCCTTTGCCAGATTCTGCATTTCGCCCATGCTCTTGTGGACAAGCTCCAAACGCTCGGTAACCAATTGGAAGCTTTCCCCCAAACGCTTTTCGAGGGTGGCATGCAGTTTTTCGTCCACCGTTTGTCGCATCTGCTCCAGCTTGGCATCATTGTTTTGGCGGATATTTTCCATCTGTGTTTCCAGCGCTTTGCGTAAGTTGTCCGATTGCTGCTGTTGTGTTGCAACCAGTTCGTTCAGTTTACGGCTAAGGTTTTCTGAAAGATCATTCAGGGCTTTTTTCAGCTCTTCACGGTTTTGGCTGGCATCGCTATTGAGCTGTTGTTTGAGGTCGCCATTAGCCTTGCTGAATTCGCCACGCAGGGTGACGGATTGGGCTAAAAGCGAATCAGAAAGGTTCTTCATGGCATCAGCAAGCTCGCGGCGGTTGTCGGAAGTGATGGCGAGCAATTCTGTGCGCAGACGGCTCATTTCTTCGCGGCTAAAGCGTTCAAAGCTTTCAAAAGCACCCTTCAACTCCCGCAAACCATCATCTGAACCTCTTTTGGGATGCCAGAAAAGCTGGAGCAGCAAAGAAACGAAAGCAGTTACCGCACCCAAGACAACAATGATATACAAGGCAGTCATAAAGGTTGCTCCAAGGCACTCAGCGCAGGACGCGGAAAAGGTAAAACAGCGACCCGATCAGGGTTATATCGCGATGGTTCTCCGGATTAACCAGGATAGGCTGGAAATCCTCATTCAGCGGGACTAACACGATCATACGTTTTTCGTCGTCCAACATCAGCTTTTTGAGGGTGATCCCGCCATCAATGCGCACCGCACAGATTTTTCCGTTCAGTTGCCGCCATTCGTTACTCTGTCTGATCAGCACGACATCATTGTTGCGAATATCGGGTTCCATACTGCGTCCGTTTACTCGCAGGGCGATAAATTCGCCTTCCTGGCCACCAATCATGGAACGTCGAACGGTTACCACTTCCACGGTATCGCCGGTATTTTCAATGGGTTCTCCGGCTGCGATTTCACCAGTGACAGGGATATCGATGGAATCGGCATCCAGCAGGTCAAGTCTGGCTTGAACGATCTCCTCCAACCGGGAATTGAGCATTTTCTGAAACTTATCCCAGCCTCCATTGCGTGCTGCGGTTTCCCTGGGAGTATTGAACATTTTTCCTTCTCCAGTGATCAACCAGTGGAGGTCAACATTGTATAGATTTCCTATTTCACTGATAGTCTCAAGAGAAGGATTGGTTCTGCCGCTCTCGACTTGAGAAATGGCCGAAGGATTCAACTTCAAAGCCTTCGCCATATCCACCTGCTTGAGATGCAGCGTGATACGCAACTTTTTAATTCTTTCTCCAATCATAATTCCGGCTCCTTTGGATATTTAGTGAGACTGCACAGCGCATCTCACCGTAATCCGAATCCACAACAATTAGTAATGCTAAATCTGTCAAGGAATATTTGTGGGCACGTTATGAAAATAAGGGAGCATTAAGCGTGAAATACGGGTCTGACCCTTAATGCACGCTTAATGCTCCCATAATTGGAAAAGGAGCTATGTCCGGCAGTTGAGTTACTGAAAATTATTCGAGGGCTTGCTTGGCTTTTTGGACATATTCCGGGCTGGAGCTATCGTTTAATGCCTTAAGGAAGTATTCCTTTGCCGCTTCAAGTTCATCATTGGCACGCAAGATCATACCTATATGATAGGCAATCTCAGCCGGAGGATTTTCCATTTGTTTAGGAAGTTCTAAATGAATAAGGGCTGCTTTCAGGTCACCGGTCAAAAAGAAATACCAGGCCATACTATCTTGATAATAAGGATTGTCTGATTCCAATGAGATAGCCCGGGTGATTAAAAGTCCTGCCTCAGACAATGAATCGGGATATTCCAGCAGGCTATAGCCCAAGTCGTTTAGGAAAAGCGGATTATCAGGAAATCTGGCGATGGCTTGACGCAATAAATGCAGTTTTTCGCCAAAGCGTTTTTCGGCATGATAGGCGGTTAACACGGCTGACCAATCGGTTTCATAGCCCTTTCCGGCAAGCACGAATTCTTCGCAAAGGGCGTTTCGGGCTGCCAGAAAAGCAGGGTCATCTTTTTGAGTGCTGTTTGCGGCTACGCTGAGATATTCGATAAGCAGAGTGTCCTGTAGTTTCAGCTTAGCAGCAGAGGCCAAATCGACAAGCGCTTCCTTGGATTCTGGCTGTGGTCCTGTTAGTCGGTTAAGTGCTTGTCTCAAGGTTACATATAGCACCAGATCGTCCACGTCTTGAATGCTGTATAGTAATCCGGTAAGTTTTTGGGGGTCGGCAAAATCCTTGGAAAACAAGCTTGCAGCGAGTAGAAACACTGCCAGTTTGGAATCAGCTTCTGGTTCACTGGGACGGGTTTGAACAGACTGGTAAACTTGATTTAAGGTTAAGGAATCGTCCTGTAAATATGCGGCAAAGGCCAGTTCTCCCAGCAAGGAAGGATCAGCAGTTTGCAGGATAGATGCCTTCAAGCCGATGATTTGTTCAAAGCGGCGATTTTTATTAGCCATTTGTAAAAAACTTAGCATCAGAGCCTTGTCATCAGGGTAGAGATAAGCTTGGAAGAGTGTGCTGATCGATTCTGGTGAACCGTATTGTAAGGTCATTTCTGCCAAAAGGTTACGGGTTTCCATGCGATTTTCCACTTGCAATGCTTTTCTCAGGAGGTTCAGGGATTGCTGTGGATCGGACAAAGTGCTCATCCGGGCAGCCAGAACCAGATCATCATGGTTGCCAGCGGCAAGCTTGATAGCCTGGTCGAGGGCATCTTTATCAAGACTGCCGTCCAGGGAGAAGCTGAAATAGAATTTCTGCAGATAAGCCCGAGCTGATGGATAGCGGGAAATAGTCTCTGAAATGCACCACTGCTGGCCTTGGCGGTCATTGGCCTGGTTGTATACTGTGTAAGCTGCGTTTAAAAGATCGCTGTCGAAACTTTGTTTTTCCCGGGCTTCGGCAAACAGCGTCTCGACTTCCTCTTTGGACATCTGACCGTTCACATAAGCGTAGGCTGCATTGATCAGGATTTGCTTTTTGATATGCGGACTGGCGGAATCCTGTTCCAGAGCACGGTTATATAGCTGTCCAGCGGAATTAAAATCTCCCCCATAATATAAGTATGAGGCTGAAATATAATAATATATACTGGCGATATTGGGTCGTGAAGGATCCTTTGGTGATGTTTTCAGGTGGTTGGCATTTGCGGCACAACCGCTGAAGGCAAACATACCAAGGCAAGCCGCTGCAAAACAGACGGATAGAGTAGTCAGGGAGAGCTTCATTTCACCTTGAAGGAATTTGAAATAACGTATAACTCCAGCAAAACGGGCAGCTTGTCACCAGCGGGGAAATATACGATGTTATCGATCAAATAGGCAGTTTTGGTCTTTTCATCCCAGAAGGCATAGCTTTGGAAACCGCCCCCGATCATGTGTTTCATATTTTTCCAGGCTCCCAGTAAACGGTAACCCTTGTATTGACGGAAGTTTGTTGCTTCCTTGCGGATCAGGTTCTCGTCGAATTCATCACCTTCGAAGTACTTCTGGCCGATTTCTTTGCGTTTGGTGATCAACCAGTTCAGATCAAGCTTGTTTTCAGGCATGGACTCGTAGTATACCGAAATGTATTTGTCGGGAATCTCGCGATTTTGCATCTTGGCGCGGTAAAGGAAACTCAGGAAGTGGCCTGCCTGGTCATTTGAAAAGAGACGGTAATTTTCCGGGATTTGGAGGCTGAAAGGATAAGGCTCAAAGAACTTCTGGCCAATCACCTTCATCTGATAGGCATAATAACCCTGCCTTTCCGAGAAGCGTTTCAAGAGCAGAGCAAAGATATTGTCCGCCTGTAAAGCGCCAAGTTTAGTGAGAGACAGCGCATCCTTGCCCAACAGGAATAGAACGATCTGATCTCTGGAACTGTGGTTCTTGGTGATAAAAAGGTCACCCCCGCTGCCTTCAACCCGGTTCTTGAAACTTGCGTCCAATATACTCTTCATATAGGCAGAAACCGGTTCATTGCTCTCCAGGTCGCCAATATAAACTATGTTCTTATATTTGGCCAGGCTTGGCGCTTCTTTCACGTCTGCCAGGATCAAATTGAAATACTTTTCAGGATAGGTGATGGGGACTTCCCGTTCGATACCGCTGCGGACAAAGGGTTCCAGTGCTTTCCAATTAGCCGGGTCACAGAAAACATAAACATCCCTGTCTTCTCCCATGGCCAGGGGCTTGGAATGGTCTATCAGCTTATCAAACTCGGTGTATCTTTCGGGTATGGGTTTCAGCTTGTTGCAGCCAGATCCGATTGCCAACAGAATTATGGCCACTATAAATAGCTTGCGCATGATTTATCTCCTTTTATAGAGGACGTGGATGTAATTGATTCCGCTGATCACGGTAACCAGGGCGATCATCCAGAACCAAAGATCAAAAGCAAGCCTGAGACCAACTGTAAGGTTTGTGGTGAAAGACCAAAGACCCAAAGCGGCAATGATCCCAATCATCTGCAGCACGGTTTTCAGCTTGCCAAGTTTGTCCGCAGCCACCACTATACCTTTGCGCTGGTAGATTTCCCGCAGCAGGGTAATGAGCAGTTCGCGGATCAGGACGATAAAAAACACGATTTTGCTGATCTGGAAAGGTGGCAACCAGCATAAACCCGCCAATGCGGAAAGCACCAGAAGCTTGTCTGCCAATGGATCCATTATCTTTCCGAAATCACTTATGACATTCATTTTTCGTGCCAGGAGACCATCCAGATAATCGGTCAGGCTGGCTACTATGAATATGAGAGTGGCGGTGAATATCCTGCCAGGCAATACTGCTACAAAGAGGTAGTAAACAAAAACGGGCACCAGTAAAAAACGAAGAACGGTCAGGGCATTAGGAATCTGATGTTTCATGTTCGATCTCTTCAACGGTTTTGGGAGTGGAAAGCACTTGCACCGGCTGCTCAGCATACACCACTTCCCGCTCAAAGGCATGCAGTGTGAAGTAACTGATCAGGGTTCCCACAATTGCTGCCCCGGCTTGGGCAACAAACATCCACCCAGGGATGAGTTGGGGCAAGGGTCGGATATAAACCAAGGCAAAATAACCAATCAGGCACAAGGGGAACGGGATAAGCAGCATTGTCCAGGTATGCTGGACACCTTGTCTATGATGGCGGATTTTATCCACAACGCTGTGCTTACGGCCTTGGTAGTTCAATAGGACATGCAGCTCAAAGCTAAGCCGGATAAACACATACACCAGCATCATCAGCACTCCGGCAAAGATGGTGAAAGAGATCATCCGGTTGCGGATCAGCTTTAACTCAGCAGTGAGGTCGTTGAACGCGCTGGCCTGGCTGTCAATATCAGTTTCCGGCAATTGGCTTCTCAGTGCATCCACGATCAAAGGTTTGCTTACCACAGCCTGGTAGGTGGGCTCGAGGTTCACCGTGATCACATCAGGGAAAGTGTAATCACTGATCATTTCAGGACTCAGGGGCAAACCATAAGAATCTATGAGCTCATTTGCAGCTTCCACTCCAGTTTCATGGATTATGTTTTTGATACCGGGGATAGCCTTCAGTTCGGTCACAATCTCTGATACCTTGGTGCTGTCTGCCACATAGGCATATACAGGTAAACGGGTTATATCCTCCACTTTGGTCTTTTGGCTCAGGCTGAGGTCATAGCTCAGGTATTGCCAGGCGGAGAATAGAAAAATCAGCAGGATTACGTATAGAACAAAGCGGGATTTCATATTTTATCCTTTATAAGATGAAAAATCAGGGATTGCGGGTCGGCAATTTTAGTGCCCACGAGTTTCATGCCAAGTTTTGAGAGTTCAGACAACATATCCTGTTTTCGGGATTGTGGATAAAGCAGTAAAGCATTTCCGGATTGAACCAGATTCCGTGAACAGAAAAGCAGTATATCTCGCATCGTGCAATACAACTCAGACCGGGACACTGCCCTTTCGGGAACAGGGCTTAACAAACCACTACCTACCTTTTGCCAGGGAGGATTGGAGATTATGAAGTCATATCCCGTGAGAGCACTAAAAAACCGCAGGTCAGTATTGATAAAATCTATCTTCAGGTTTAGATCGGTTGCGTTTTGAACAGCCAGGTTGTGCAAGGATGCTTGAATTTCCAACGCGGAAATCTGCCATAAGGGGTTTGCCTGTTTCAAGAGAATTGCCAGCACTCCGCTGCCTGAGCCAGCTTCGATTATTCGGACAGCATGAACGGGAAGGGCGTTTACCGCGTAGTCGTAGAGAGCAGCCGTTGCGGAAGTAACTCCTTGTCCTCTTGCGCTTTGTCTGATCATTCCTTGCGGAAGTTGGACAGGATTAAACTCATTTCTTGCTGCTTCGGAGTTCATTCAGCGTGAAAGCTCCAGCATTTTATCTATGCTTTTTTTGGCTTGTTGGGCAATTTCTGGTTCTACGCTAATCTCGTGCTGCAGGTTTTGCAGAGCAGCCAAAAGGTTCTCCAGGGTGGTTTTCTTCATGTTCTGGCATACAGCCCTGGGAGAAAGCGAGATTATTGATTTATCAGGATAAAGATGTTTCAGATAATCGGTTAATCCATTCTCAGTAGCAATGATGGCTTTATCCCTATGTTCAATCCACTGCATCATGCCGCCAGTTGACATAACGTAATCGGCTTGTTCCACGATGGCAGGATCGCACTCAGGATGAGCCAACAGCTTGTAATCCGGATAGTTTGCTTTAACTTGTGAGATGTCTTCACTCCGAAACCCCCATTGATGGGTCGGGCAAAAGCCATCCCACACGATCACATTTCTACCGCTTTGATTGGCAGCCCAGGTACCCAGATTGCGGTCGGGCACAAAAAGGATAGGTTTGTCTGCAGGCAGGGATTGAAGCACTTTTACCGCATTGGAAGAGGTGCAACAAATGTCGCTCAGTGCCTTTACCTCAACAGTGGAATTCACATAGCACACTACTGGTGAGCCGGGATAGTTTTTTTTGAAAGCTTTCAATTGTTCGGCACTGATCATATCGGCCATGGGACATCCGGCATCAATGGCTGGAAGCAGGATTTTACTGCTCGGGTTAAGGATGGCGGCTGTTTCCGCCATAAATCGGACGCCGCAAAACACGATAAGCGGAGCATCAACCTTGGCTGCTTGAATGGACAGTTGTAAAGAATCCCCTCTAAAATCAGCCAAATCCTGGATTTCAACTGCCTGATAATTGTGTGCCAGAATCAAGGCTTTGCGTTGCCTTTTAAGTTCAATTATTGCCTTGATGAGATCTTGTTTTTCCATAGTGTGTTTCAATTCAGTCCGGTATGGCCGAAACCTCCGTCCTGTCGTATACTTGTGGTAAGATTTTCCACTCTAACCAATTCAGGGATCAAAACCGGAGAAAAGACCAGTTGGGCGATTCGCATACCCGGTTCGATGATGATTTGTTCATCACTGAGGTTGATTAGGATTACCTTAAGTTCTCCTCGGTAGTCTGCATCTATGGTTCCGGGACTGTTCAAAATCCCCAAACCAAGCTTAAGAGCCAATCCGCTGCGTGGCCTGACCTGTGCTTCGAAGCCACAGGGGATCTCCATGGCTATGCCGGTTGGGACTGCATAGCGTTGCCGGGGATTGAGCGTAATTGCCTGAGCCAAATCAGAATAGAGATCGAAGCCGGATGCATGCTCACTCATCCGCTGGGGAATGATGGCCGTTTCTGTAAGGCGGGTAATGAGGACAGTCATGACTTACGGGTCAGAAGATATTCCGCCAGGGTGTCCAGCAGTATGGCTTTGTCGCCCAATACAGAGATGGCTTGACGTGCCTTTTCGGTAAGCTCTGCAGCTTTGGCGCGGGATTCAGCGATTCCATAGACCGAAGGGAAGGTAGCTTTTTGCACGTTTGCATCTTTGCCGATACTTTTACCAAGCTCTTCCTGAGTGCCTTCCACATCCAGAAGGTCGTCAACGATCTGAAACACCAATCCGATATTCTTTCCATATTCTTCGATGGCAGCCAGTTCCTTTTCTTTGGCGGCTCCAGCGAGTGCGCCAAATCGCAGGGAGAGGTTTATCAGCTTGGCGGTTTTATTTTCGTGAATGTAGTTCAATGTATTTTTATCCACTTTTTTGCCTTCGGATTCAATGTCTACCATCTGTCCTGCGATCAGGCCCTTTATCCCTGCTGCCGAAGCTAATTCACGGATGAACTGAACCCGCAGTTTGGGCTCGATCTCAGCCAGGGTAACCAGTTCAAATGCGCTGATCAGCAGTGCATCACCAGCCAGAAGAGCCACTCCGTCGCCAAACATGGCATGACAGGATTTCTTCCCTCTGCGATACTCGTCGTCGTCGATATCAGGCAGGTCGTCGTGGATCAGACTGTAGGTGTGGATCATTTCGATGGCAGCCGCCACGGGAGTAATCGGTTCTACATTTTCGTTAAATATACCGTAGGCAAGCATGGTGAGGTAGGGTCGCAGCCTTTTACCACCTGCAAACACACTATAACGGATTGCTTTGTGGATTTCTTTGGGGTACTCATCCTTACGGGGTAGGTAGCGGTCGAGGATGATGTTCACCAATTCCTGTTTTTCTTTCATGTCTTTTTTGAGCAGGATTTTTTTATCCATTGTTCTCCTCCGTAGTTTTGGAACCCGGAATCTGAGCGCTTAGCACCTTGATTTTGGCCTCTGCTTCGCCCAAACGGCTTTGACAGTGATTCAGATAGGCAATGCCTTCTTCATACATCTGCAGTAATTCGTCCAGATTGGCTTCGCCGGTGGAAAGGTGATCCACTATCCTTTCCAGTTCTTTCAAAGCCGCTTCGAAGCTGAGGGATTTAAGCTTTTCTGTGTCTATACTCACTGCTATTCCTCTCCAGAAAATGTAATTCATTTCCTTATAGGAGAGTAAGCTTTTTTTGTCAAGCTGAGATTTGTCATTCTTACTTCAGGCCA
>CAZNGW010000071.1:0-11838 GCA_964572925.1 uncultured Candidatus Cloacimonas sp.
TTGCGGCAACACAAACAGGAGCCAATGTCAATCAACACAATTCTGGTAAGTTCTACTATGACCAGCAATGTGGTATACCACTTGAAGGTAAAACACAAAGAAAAAGAACCCAGGAAATGTTAAAGGGTAACCACAATTAATCCCTAACCCAGATAAGCAGCTTTGTTGTTGTCCTCAGGGCTTGGCGTATTCCTTGGATTCTCCTGAGATTCCCCTATCGCGATAGGGGATTGATTAGAGAAAAGCATGAGTAGATCAGGCTGATAGAGCAAGTAAAAAGGAATAGCGTGTTTTTTGGTTGACAGCCTCATTACAATTTACGGGGATGGAAAGGGTGGCTGAGAAGCCATGAAAAGCCATCTTAAATGAGGACTTTATGCAGAAAACCTATATTATCGGGCATCGCAATCCGGATACGGATTCTGTGTGTGCGCCCTATGCCTATACCTGGCTGAAACAACGCCTTGACCCTGAAGGAGTCTATATTTGCGGGATTTTGGGCACTTTGAATCCGCAGACCGAATTTATCTTCCAACAGCTTGGTATGGAAATCCCTGCTTTGTTGCGGGATGTGCATCCCAAGGCAGAGGATATCATGAATACCAATATCTGGACAGCGGGTGAGAATGATCCGGTTGGCCTGGTTACCAGACTGATAGATGAGCATCATATCCGCACCATTCCCGTTACCGACAGCCAGGGTGCCTACAAGGGCTTGGTTACGGTGATGAGTTTAGCCCAGTATTTCATGCCCAAAGCCTATGAATCACGCCCTTTTTACACACTGCGACCAGAGAATTTTAGCCAGGTTTTACCCGGTTATTTTCTGAAAAAAGGCGCATCAGAAGAAATAGAAACCCGATTGATGGTAGGAGCGATGGCGTTTGAGACCTTCATCTCACGTTTGGAACAGAGCATGACAAATAACTGTAAGTCCTTGCCTATCCTGATCGTCGGTAACCGCCCTGAAATTATTAGCTATACCCTGACCAAGGAATTTCCGGTGCTGATCCTTACCGGAATGAGCCAGGCAGACTGTGCCAAGCTGGATTTGAGAGGATTTAACGGCTGGATTTACGTTTCTGAGGTGGACACGGCAGAAACCATCCGCCTGCTACGCACCAGCATTCCTGTGAAAGCCATCACCAATACCGATCAGCCTGTGTTGAAACCCACAGACGGCATCGGCTATATCAAAAAGACCCTGATGAAGCTTGATAATCACGGAATTGCCGTGGTGGACAACGGAAAATTACTGGGTCTGGTAAGTAGCTCCTGCCTGATTGACCCGCCCAAGCATAAGGTGATAATGGTTGATCACAATGAAGCTTCGCAATCGGTGGAAGGCATTGAAGAGGCAGAAGTTATAGAAATCCTGGATCACCACCGTTTGGGTGCGATCTACACCAAAAAGCCGATCTATGTATATTCACGTCCCTTGGGAAGCAGTTGCACGATTGTCTATAAGCACTTTGTGAATGCGGGAGTGGAGCCTCCTGCGTCGATTGCTGCCTTGCTGCTATCGGGAATTCTGTCCGACACGCTTATTCTCCGTTCACCTACCACTACTGCCCATGACGTCCAAGCTGCTGAAGCTCTGGCAGAAATAGCCGGTTTGGACATTCAGGATTGGGGCAGCGAAGTGTTCCGTCATGCGGCTTCCCTGACTTCAGTAAATCCCGATGTGGCAATCACATCAGACTTCAAGATTTACACGGAAAATGCCTACCGGGTGGGGATTGCCCAGATGGAAGTGATTACCCTGAACGATCTTGCAGCCGTTCAGCAGGACTATCTTGAAGCGCTTACCCGCACCAAAGATAAATTTGGACTGGATTGGGCAATGCTGTTGATTACCGATATAATCGCAGAAGAAAGCGTTTTGCTGAGTACCGAATTTGAATTAGCCGCCGAACTGATCTATAATCGTTTGGATGAGCATAGTTTCCACCTGCCGGCAGTTCTTTCACGCAAAAAGCAACTCCTGCCTGAGATCTTGCATGTGCTTGCGAAAGGTTAGGGTGGGAGTGATGGAGTGTTGGAGTGCTGGAGTGCTGGAGTGCATTGATGCTTGACAGGGATGCCCTGCGTAAGAAGCTGATATTAATTATTCTCAAGTGTCAGAATAAGGAAACTTAGCAGGTTTTACAAGACCGGCCAAGCTCCCTGCCTCTGGCATGCATAAAAGGAGAAAGCCATGCATAAGAGAAGTTACATAACGATCGCCTTGGGGGTGATGCTGGTTATTTTGTGTTTAGTTTTTATGTTCAAAGCTGCGATCATCAGTCCTTCTGGTTTGATCGGTCTGGCACTTATCTACACCGGATGGAAAAGAGACCGCAAGGCAATGGTGATTCTGGGGCATGCCTGCATCGTGGTTGGCGCATATTTGATCACCTGGGGGCTGTATCTGCTTCCCGCAAGTACTCCCAGCCTGTTGGGAATCCTTGGCAGACCGCTGTTCTGGGGGATTTTTTGCCTGTTTGGCGGTGTTTGCGCCATTTTTCACGGTTTCTGTGCTTGTGTGCGCAATTTCCGCTGTAACAAAGCCGCGGACTGAACTAGTAGGTAAAAAAATAAAGCTAATTGGCAGCCAGTCCCACTCTGTAGAGAACCCGTACTATGGATTGCACTGTGATCTCAGGGGTGTAAAGCCCGCCTTTTCCGGTGCTTTCCGGTTCAAGCGCAATGTCCATGCCTTTCGCAGTAACAGTGTTCACAACGCCAGGGAATTTATCGTAGTAAACGTTTTCCCAGGGCAGTTTTTCAAAGGGTGCTTCGTCGATCAGCAGCACATCGGTTACCCGGACTCCCAGAATCCTTTGGATGATGTCTCTCTGCTCAGTGATACGGTTCAGGGCAATCTCTCTGGCCTGTTGGCGGTATTTTGAGTAGTCGTCCAAAGTGTAATTTATATAGCTGAGGTTTTCCACTTTATTGTCAGTCAGCAGCAGAATAATCTCATCCAACTTAGCAAGGTCTTTGAGGGAAACCGTGGTGCTCAGGCTGGCTGAATAGTCCTTTTTGTCGGTCAGGAACGAGGCATTCAGATTTTTGCCCGAAGTGAAGCTGGCGGTTGACAGGCAGGATTCGTCCACACCCATTTTCTTCAGGGCTGAAGCAAGTTCCGCCACCTTGCTTTTGGCACGGCTTACTGCTTCCCGCAGGGTGGGACCATAGGCTGTGGTGGAAAAAGAGAATACAGCTTTATCGGCTTTTACGACCACCTCTCCTGCAGCTTCCAGGCATAAATGGTGATCAGGAAAAAGAACTTCTTTGGCGGTTTCCTCGGCAAAGAGAATTGAGCAGCAAAGAACGGCGATGAGCAAGGCAAACAGCGATCTCATGATTACTCCTATGCAGTTATTGGTATGAGAATGAAATATTCCATAAGAAAATAACCGCGAATCTGTCAATCTGAAACTTCACGGCAAATTGGGTAGCGAGAGGTTTTCGCTGTTTTACAGGGCAAAAACGGCTCAAAGCAAAAATCAATCCATTTGCAAGTATATCTTGACAAAAAAACAGCTTTGCTTAGATTAAATATCTATATGGATAAGCACAAAATTCGAGCGCAAAATCTCGTTAAGATATACGGCAAACGCACCGTGGTTAATGATCTCAGCATGGAGATTGGCCAGGGTGAAGTGGTTGGAATCCTCGGCCCCAATGGTGCCGGCAAGACCACTACTTTTTATATGATCATCGGTTTGACCAAGCCTAACCGGGGAAAAGTATTTTTCGATGAAACAGATATCAGCCATAAAGCCATGTATAAAAGAGCCCGTTTGGGTCTGGGCTACCTGGCTCAGGCACCCTCGGTGTTTTCCAAACTGAGTGTGGAGGATAATGTTCTGGCGATCCTGCAAACCCTGAAGATAGGCCGTAAAGAACAAAAGCAGCGTTTAAAAGACTCGTTGGAAGAGCTAAACCTGGCGCATCTGGCCAAGCAAAAAGCCTACACCCTTTCCGGAGGGGAAAGACGCAAACTCGAGATTACGCGTGCCCTGGTTACCAGCCCCACCTTTATCTTTATGGACGAGCCTTTTGCCGGGGTCGATCCTATCGCCGTAGCGGACATCCAGGATATAATTGCCAAACTGCGGGACAAGAATATCGGGATCATGATCACCGACCACAATGTGATCGAGACTTTGAAAATCGTGAACCGTGCTTATATTATCTATCAAGGCCAGGTGATCGTATCTGGCTCTTCGCTGGAACTGATAAATGATGAAAAGGCCAAAGAGCTATATTTGGGAGACAGGTTTTTAGATAGCCCCTTCGAGCAAAAACTATGAACGTGATGGATCAATATCTTTCCCTGAAGCAAAAGCAAGAACTGGCACTGAAGCCCAAAATGCTGCAATCGCTGAAAATGCTGGCCTTGCCGATCCTGGAGTTGGAAAGCTATATCAAACAGGAATTAGTGAATAATCCCCTGCTGGAACTGCGCGAAGAAAAAGACGAAGAAGACATCGACGAAACCGCTTTCGAACAAACTACCCCGGAAAGCAATAATGCCCTGGAAGAAACCGATGAGGTGGAAAGCCATTGCCAAACCCTGGCCGAAGCTCGTGAACTTACGGAAATACTGGATAACTGGAATGATTACCACTCCGGATACGACTCCTGGCATGGTGATGGCGAAACCGAGCACACCGAATCTCTGATCCGTTATGAAGAAAACGCCAAGGAAAAATATCTGGAGCAAATCTATCCGCTTGACCTGAAGGAAAATGAAATAGACTTCATAACAGATATGATCGACTCTTGCGACAACTACGGTTTTCTACCCAAAGGCTTCAAGCTGGAAAACCTGGGACGTAAATACCGGCTGCGACCGGAACGCGTGGAAGAGCTACATCAACTGGTACTAAACCTTAATCCCAAAGGGATCAGTGCTCGTGACCTCAGCGAATGCCTGATGTCACAGCTCAGCGACGAACAAAAGGAAAACCGGATTATCTGCGGGCTGATCACCGACCAGTTCGAAAACCTGATACATCGCCGTTATCAAAAAATTGCCTCCTATTTCGGAGTATCGGAAGATACCGTTATGACTGCCAAAGAACAGGTTTCCAAGCTGGATCCCAAACCTGGCTTGCGAATCACCGGCTCCAATGCGTCTTATGTGTTCCCCGATGTAACCATGAAGCTGATCGATGGTGAATATGTGATCATCATCAACGACCAGATAACTCCAAACATCATCATCAGCCCCCGCTACCGCAAGATGATCAACCGCGGGTATTTTGACAAAGAAACCATGCAGTTTGTGAGAGAAAGGATTAATTCAGCCAAGTTTCTGATCAAATCGATTTTTATGCGGATGCGGACTCTGGAAAGGGTGTCGCTGTCCATCATCAAACATCAATATGACTTTTTCTATTATGGAACCGGGCAAATGCACCCCCTTACCTATGCAGTGATAGCCCAGGATCTGGGAGTAAGCGAATCCACCATCAGCAGGGTGGTGAAGCATAAATATGCTGAAACGCCTTATGGGATATATGCCTTCAAGGATTTCTTCACTTCCACAGCCGGGATAGATGACGATTATCAAAGCATCTCACGTCAAAAGGTAAAGACCCACCTCATCCGCCTGATCGAAACGGAAAATAAACGAAGGCCCTACAGCGATCAGGAACTGGTGGCGCATTTGAAATCCGCAGGACTGAATATTTCCCGCAGGATCATTACCAAATACCGGGATGAACTGGGTATTTTAAACAGTCATCTCAGGAGAAAATAATGCAACACAACCAAGTAATAATCATCGGAGGCGGACCAGGCGGCTATGAAACAGCCATTCGTCTCAGCCAATACGGCATTTCCTGTTTGGTAATCGAAAAAGCCAGACTGGGAGGCATTTGCCTCAATTGGGGCTGCATCCCTACCAAGGCACTGGTGAAAAGTGCCGAACTTTACCGAGAAATGAAGGAGGCAAAAGACTTCGGTCTGCCTGAAAACACTTCCGGGCTTGATTATGCTCAGGTTTGGCAACGAAAGAACAACGTGGTGGAACAGCTGGTCAGCGGTGTTGAATTCCTTTTCCGCAAACGCAAGATCCCTGTAGCTCTGGCTGAAGCCACAGAGGTGGAAAAAGACGGAGAAAACTATATCGTCCACACTTCACAGGGAGAAAGCTATAGCTGCAACTACCTGATTCTGGCTACCGGTAGCGAAGCTAAGAGCTTACCGGGCATTGAAATAGACGAAACAGACGTGCTGTCGTCCACCGGAATGCTGAAGCTGGAAAAGCTGCCTGCCAGCCTTGCCGTGGTGGGTGGTGGCGTGATAGGCTGTGAGTTTGCCTCGGTTTTCGCCGCTTTTGGAGTGCAAGTAACCATTATTGAGTTTTTACCGCGGATCATCGCATTGGAAGAGGAAGAAATATCCAAACGTTTGGCGCTTGGTTTCAAGAAAAACGGAATAACCATAAAAACCGGCATCGGAGTGCAGAGCATAGCCAAGAAAGACGGCCTTGTAGAATTAAGCTTATCCGATGGTAGCACTCTGCTGGCGGAAAAGGTGTTGATGAGCGTGGGACGCAATCCCGTTAACACGCTTGTCTGGAAAGGTCTTGAGCTGAAAACTGAGCGCAATGCCATTCTGATCGATGACGCCATGCGTACCAATCTGGATAGGATTTTCGCCATTGGTGACGTTACTGCCAAGCTACAACTGGCACACACTGCCAGCAATCAAGGCTTGATGGTGGCGGAAATCATTAAGGATGAGTTGCTAAGGGCCGGAGATTCCTGCTTTCGCAGGAATGAGGAACAGGATGACCCCTCGACCCCTCGACATCTCGAACCCTCGACTCCTCGACCCCTAAACTATGTAAATATTCCCAGATGCACCTTTACGTACCCTGAAGTTGCCTCAGTGGGATATACTCAGGCTGAGGCAGAAAAAGTATATTCCAAAGTCAGAATTGGTAAATTCCCCTTTACTGCAAATGGCAAAGCTTTGGCCATGGGCAACACCACCGGTTTTGTGAAAACCATTGCTCGCGCCGATACAAACGAGCTGGTGGGTATGCACATCATTGGTCCTGGCGCTGCCGAGCTTATCGCTCAGGGAGCCATTTTGATTGCCAATCATAATACGGCAGAGGACGCAGAATCCATCGTTTTCGCGCATCCGACGCTTTCTGAAACCATCATGGAAGCGATGGAAGATTTGCGTAATCTGTCAATCCACAAAATTTAAAAGGAGGAATCCAAAATGCAGATCACAATCACTGCCCGACACTTCGAGCTTACCAAGGCCATCCGGGATTATGTGGAAACTTCATGCTTGAAGCTGAAGAAATATTTTGACCACATCATCACCGTTCATGCCACCCTCGCTTTGGAGAACAGCCGCAATATCTGCGAGCTTTCACTTCATGCCGCCAAATTCAGCCTGCAAAGCCAGGCCGAGGAAATGGACATGTATCTATCCATCGATAATGCCGTTGAGAAGATGGAAGGCCAGATCAAGAAGCTCAAGGATCGCATTACGGATCACCAGAAACGTGCCTTGAAAGAACAATTCGACGATTTCTCACGTGCTACTGATATCCAGGTGGATGCAGTTGACCGCAAAAAGAAAACCATAAAAACCAAACGTGTGGTAACCGAGATCATGACTGTTTCGGAAGCATTGGAATTGCTTGAAAAAAGCAAGGAAGAATACCTTATCTTCAAGAATATCGAAACCGACCGCATAAATGTGTTGGTTACTAAAGACCACGAGGTTTATAAACTGCTGGAACCCTAAGGGACAAATATAATGCCGGAGTGGGCTGGAAGTCTGCTCCGGCGTTTTGTAAGGAAACTCCATGAAAGAGATCACCGTCCAAGATTTTTTCGATGCCAAGAAGAAAGATCTGGCATTATCGCTGATCACTGAACCGGAAACCCTGAACAAAAAGCTTAGTTCACCTCACGTAAACCGTCCTGGACTGGCTCTTGCAGGTTATCTGGAAGTGTTTTCCAGCGAGCGGGTGCAGGTCTTCGGAGAAACTGAGGTACGTTACCTGCAAAGCCGTAACGAAGATGAGCTGATACACTGCATCAGGGACATGTTCAAAACTGACATCCCCTGCATCATCGTGTCCAAGGGGTTAACTCTCCCACCAGTGGTTGAACATGTTGCCAATGACCTCAATATTGCTTTGTTATCCAGCCGACTTTCGACCATCAACCTTATAGAGCATCTTTCGCGCTATCTGCATGATGTTTTTGCCTTGGAGAAAACAATACATGCCACTCTGGTGGATGTTTTCGGTCTGGGAATCCTGCTCACAGGAAAAAGCGGTATCGGGAAAAGCGAATGTGCGCTTGACCTTGTGCACCGTGGTCACAGCTTGGTAGGCGACGATCTGATCACCCTGCGGTACCTTGATGACCAGTTGATCGGTCGTCCGGGAAGGGAATTTGGACACTTCATGGAGATCAGGGGAGTAGGTTTTGTGAATGCGGAAAGGATGTTTGGTATCGAACGGACCCGCCGCCAAAAAACCATCGACCTGCAGATCGAGCTGATGCCCTGGCAGGAAAACATGGATTACGAGAGGATCGGCTTGGTGAATAACTATGCTGAACACCTGGGCGTGAAAATTCCCATCATCTATCTGCCTGTTTCTCCAGGGAAAAATGTTTCGGTGATAGTGGAAGTGGCTGCGATGAACATGATCCTGAAGGGAGTAGGCTACGATGCAGCAGAAGACTTTAACCGCAAGGTAAACGAAGAAATACGCAAGAAAACCATCAATAAAAACATCGAAGGTCAGGCTGATGAAACAGGTAGCGGTAACAGTAACCAATAAACTGGGCTTGCACGCTCGACCTTCAGCTTTGTTGGTGCGCGCCGCCACGAAATACCGTAGCGAGTTTTTTATCGAAAAGGATGGCATGAAGGTAAATGGAAAAAGCATCATGGGCGTAATGATGTTGGCAGCGGAATGTGGTTCTTCCCTGGTTTTATGCGCCGACGGCGTGGACGAGGACTATCTGTTACGCGAACTTAGCGATCTGATTAAAAGCGGGTTTGGGGAATAGAATGCTGAAGCTTTCGGGAAACAGCATCAACAACGGCGTATTTATCGGTCGCGCCTTGCATCTGATTATCCCCGAACACAAGGTTGAAAACTACTCCATCACAGCCGCTGAGGTGGAAGGCGAGATAAAAAAATTCGAGGTGGCGATCGCCTTTGTGGATGCAGAGATTGGGGCTGAACTTATGCATTCCACCCTCAGCTCTCGAGATCTGGAGATCATAGCCAGCCATCGGGACATCCTGCACGATCCAGAAATTCACAATCTGGTGATTTCAGCAATCCGGGACAGGCTGCAACATGCCGGAATGGCAGTGCAAACCAGTTTCAAGAACATCGTGGAACAATTCGAATCCATGAGCGTGGAAACCTTTGCACTCAGGGCTGCCGACTACCGCGATATCGGAACCCGGCTGTTGAATTCCATCAGTGGAATAGACTCTGTCCTTCCGGAAAGCCTGGATAGCGATCAGATCCCCATCTTGTCCGAAATGACCCCATCCCTGGTCAGCAAACTTGCCGTTGCGGGTATTAAAGCCTATCTTTGTGCCAAGGGAAGCTACAACTCCCATTCCTCAATCTTGTCCAGAGCACTGGGATTGGTTGCCATAGCCAATTTACCAGCTTTGATGGAACAAGTTAACAACGATGACCTCCTGGTGTTGGATGGCGACGAAGGCAGACTGGTGATTGATCCTGATGAAGAAACCCTGGAGTTTTATGCCCAGAAGATACAGGTGGAGGAATTGCTGCGCCAAAAGCTGGAAAAATTAAAGGCAACGGCATCCCAAACTGCCAACGGGGAGCGAGTAAACTTGAATGCCAATCTGGGGTTGCCTGAAGAACTTGATGTGATTAGCAATCTTTCCTGCGACGGCATTGGCTTGTTTCGCACAGAGTTTTTATACATTGCCAAACAGAATCTGCCCAGCGAAGATGAGCAATTTGAAATCTATCGCCAGATCGCAGAAAAGATGGCTCCCACGCCAGTTACTATTCGCACTTTTGATCTGGGCGGGGATAAGCTTGCTCCGTTTGGACTGGGTGAACCAGAGGAAAATCCTTATCTGGGAAACCGGGGTATCCGCTTCAGTCTGCTGCATCATGAAATTTTCCATACCCAATTAAGAGCTATGCTGCGGGCTTCTGCATTTGGCAAGCTGAAGATCCTGTTCCCTATGATCATTGATGCCGAGGACTTTTCGGAAGCCAAACATGTTTTTAATCATTGCCAGGAAGAGCTTTATTCCCAAGGAATTGCCTTCGACAGTTCCATTCCTTTGGGGGCAATGGTAGAGATCCCTTCTGCTGCTCTGGGAGCCGAATCTTTGGCGCAGGAAGCTGATTTCCTTAGCATTGGAACCAACGACCTCGTGCAATATACTCTGGCCGTAGACAGAAACAACGAAAATGTATCACGCTATTACATACAGCATCACCCCACAGTGCTGAAACTGATCAGGATTACTGCCCAGGCTGCGAAGCGGCAAGGAATTCCCCTTTCAGTTTGTGGTGAAATGGCATCCAGTCCGCAATATGTTCCTCTCCTGATCGGGATGGGAATCAGGGATCTCAGCATCAATCCCGCTGCTTTTTTCACGGTTAAAGCCATAATCCGCAACTGCGATGCGAATCTGGAAAAGCTGGTCGCTGACTTTGATTTTAATACCTCAGTGCGGGAAGTTGAGCAGTTGCTTTATATTGCCTTAAAACCATATTATCAGATATAGGAGTCTCAAATGCTTGGTTATCAATACTATAATTTACTTTCTTCACCCCGGTTTCTTACTGCTTTGCCCCGGCAAAAAATTCTGGATGCTCAGGATAAGGTAAATGCAGCCCATCAGGAAATTAATGCTGATCGCCAGGCTGATATCCTGGGGTTTTATAACCTGCCGGAAAGCAATACCGGCCACATTACGGATTATCTTGCCAAGCTGGATGCCAGATTCGACACCATGGTGGTGCTGGGGATCGGGGGTTCGGCCTTGGGTAATAAAGCCCTGTATTCAGCCCTGAAAACGGAAGAGGATCTGCAAAAAAAGCTCTATGTTTATGACAACGTAGATCCAATTTTCCTGCACGAGATATTGCAAAACATAAACCTCGACACCACGGTTTTCAACATTATCACCAAAAGCGGTACCACAGCAGAAACCATGGCCGGTTACATGATCCTGGTTGATCTGATAAAAAATAGATTCCCCATCGACTTTCATAAACGGATTATCATCACTACCGACCGCGAAAAGGGTTTTCTGCGCCAGGTGATTAAGCAGGAAGGCTATCAAAGCTTTGTGGTTCCCGATAACGTTGGCGGCAGGTTCAGCGTGCTTACGGATGTTGGCTTGGTTTCCTCTGCTTTTGTAGGTATCGACATTACCGCCTTGCTGAAGGGTGCAGGCGATATGCGAGATAGCTGCTTAACGCCAGATGTGCAAAACAATCCCGCGTATCTGAACGGCCTGATCCATTTCCTTTACTACCGTCAGGGTAAGAACATCAGCGTAATGATGCCATACAGTAATGCGCTTTATGACTTCGCCGACTGGTATCGCCAGCTTTGGGCAGAAAGCCTGGGTAAACGGCATGACACCAAAGGCAGGGAGATTTTCGTAGGCCAAACCCCGGTAAAAGCTCTGGGGACTACCGACCAGCATTCTCAGGTTCAGCTCTACACTGAGGGACCAAACGACAAGGTATTTACCTTCCTAACCGTGGAAAGCTTCAAGCATGACTACACTATACCGAATCTGCATCCCGAGCGGGAAGAGGTAAGCTACCTGGGA
>CAZNGW010000072.1:0-11394 GCA_964572925.1 uncultured Candidatus Cloacimonas sp.
ATGCAAACCGATAGACCAGTATTTGGAACCCGCTGGACAGTTGTAATAGGAGGTTTTTTATTAGCCCTGATGGGTGGGCTATCCTATTCCTGGGGTGTTTTCGTCGAGCCTTTACAGAATCATTTTGGCTGGAGCAAAGCCATTTCCATGCTGCCTCTTTCGGTTTTCATGATCGTTTTTGCCGCAGTGATGATCCCAGCCGGCAGATTGCAGGAAAAAATCGGCACCCGCAGGTTGATTACCCTTGGAGCTTTCATGTTCCTGCTGGCAAATTCACTTTCTGCCATGCTGCATTGGTTTCCCTTCCGGGGTTGGCTGGTTTTCAGCTATGGAGTGATCGGGGGTCTGGCTTGCGGACTTACCTATAGCTGTGTAGCTCCCCCAATCCGACGCTGGTTTCCCGATTTTCCCGGTCTGGCAGTGTCATTGGGGGTGATGGGTTTTGGCTTGGCAAGCTTTGTTTTTGCTCCCCTGAAAGCGCATATCATCATCCCTAAAATGGGTCTGGACGGCACTTTCGTCTTTATTGCGGGACTCACTTTTGTGGTTACTCTGATCGCTTCCCGGCTGGTGGTTTTTCCCACCGATCAATGGTATATGCATATCTATGGAGCGATGCACCTGCCTGATAAAACCGGCATGGTACGCTCCAACCTGCCTCCCCGCCAGATGCTGAAGCAACCATTGTTCTGGCTGATCTGGGGTTCATTTTTGTGCTCGATCTGTGGTTCCCTGCTGATTATCGGAATCCTGCCGTCCTATGGACGTGAAATAATCAGGCTGAGTGGAGGACATGCTGCTATCCCGGTTTCGCTGTTTGCCCTCTCCAACGGACTGAGCCGTCCCCTCGCAGGATTCATCAGCGACAGGATTGGAATCCTGAGTGTGCTAAGTGCGGTTTTCCTGCTGCAGGCAGTTGTGTTTCTGGTTTTTCCCTTCTATGTCCTCAGCTTTGCCAGCATCCTGGTAGCTGCCGTCTTTCTGGGTTTGGGGATCGGAACTTCGCTGTCGCTCTATCCAGTGCTGAGCTCTGAGGTTTTTGGAGTTGAGCATCTGGGTGTGAACTATGGAATCCTTTTCTCCGCCTATGGCTTTGGGGCTCTGGCTATCCAGGGTGGAGCTTATCTGAGAGATGTAAGCGGAAGCTATACGCTGTCCTTGGTGCTGGCCGGGATATTGTCGCTGCTGAGCGCAATTATCTCGCTTTGGATATGGAAAAAGTACTCTTTAAGCTAAGCTGGTTTTTACGGTCAATCCTTTCAAAGCAGTCATTGATGTATTTTTGAGCCAGCAATAGCGGAACATTTGTAAAGAAAAAGGCGACCAGATTGATCAGGTCCGAAAGGAGTTTATCGTCAGGAATGACATTCACGAAGCAAAGAATGATGGAGAGATACCACAGCATCCCAAGGAAAATTGGATTGAAAGCAGCCGGTTTCAACCGTCGGAATTGCTTGTTGGCCTCAATACCTATGAAGGTGAAGAGCGGCACCATAAATACGAAGATGCTAATCTTCTGTCGTCGGACATCCTGGCTGTCTGCCCTAATCCCTTGCCGGAAAAACCAATAGAGTTGAAACAGCCCCAAGGTTGCAAGGGAAAGCCAGGGGATCAGTTTCCAGCTTAGATTTGAGAAATTTGGGTAGAGATCGTCGAAGTTGAGGTTTTGGGGATAGCGTTCTTCAGCGGCCAGGAAGCTTCGGAACAGGCGTATCTCCTTTTCGTCGTTGCAGTTTCCGGCTATGACACGGTTAACGATCCGGATAACTTCCTGGATTTCAGATATAGGTTGCCATAGGCCAGTGGAGACAGAACAGACTATACTGCTACGCTTCAGCTGCCGATCAAGCACCATCCTTGCCAGTTTGGCTGTGGAGATCGGACCATTGGTAAAGCCATTACGGGTGTAAAGCCAAAGTGATTCCATACTCTATCTCATCAAGTGTTCCGGATTAGATTCGTGCAAGGATCGTGCCAAAACTATGCTAAGTTACAATGAAGCGGATGCTTTCGCCCCTGCCAGCCATCCCGTGGAACAGGCCATCTGGATGTTGAATCCCCCTGACGGCAAGGCGTAATCCATGATCTCTCCCGCAAAATATAGCCCCGGGCAGACTCTTGATTCCATTGTTTTGGCATTGATCTCAGACAAAGGGACGCCTCCTGCACTGGCCATGCAAGAACCAAGATTTCCCATTGACTTTATGAAGTAGGGGCTTGCCGAAAGGTATTCGATGATCCAATTACTGTCGCTTTTTCGCAGCTCGCTCATCGTAATGTAATCGAAAGTACTCACTCCTAAAATGGCTCGTAGCAGATTGGGGGGAATATGGGTTTGCCACAAACCATTGATTACGGTGTTACGTTTGTTGTTTTTGATCATTTCCGGGAGCAGGGATTCGATATCCGGGAACCAATTGATAATGATCTTGTCATCCTTGGCCAGAAGATGGCTGTTATCCAGGATCAAGGGTCCGGAAAAACCTCGATGAGTGATCAGCAAATCACCTGCTGCGTCGAACTGACCACTTTGAGTAAAAAATCTTGCCCGCACATTGCTCAGGCTGATTCCAGCACAACCCTTGTATCTTTCGAATCTATATATACTGACATTGCTCAAATGAGGGCGGAATGGAACAGGATGATGCCCCAGAGCCTTGGTCAGCCTGGCAGCTTTACCGTCTGAACCAGTCCCTGGATAGCTGGCTCCGCCAGTGCAGATAACCAGTTTTGTTCCATGGTAGATATGACCATTCTCAGTGCATATTTCAAAGCCGTCTTCCAGTTTTTGAATGGCTGTGATCAGGGAATTTTGTCTTAACGTAACCCTTGCATTGTGCAAATGGTGCAGAAAAGCCACACGGACATCCTCTGCCAGTAAAGAAGCCGGGAAAACTTTGCCATCCGGCCTTACCAAGTTTGGGCATCCGCCCTCTGCCAGTAAAGAAGTGAGAGCAATATTGTCAAAGGCATAGTAAGCCGGCTTCAGATACATGGCAAATCGACCAAGTTTGTTCAGGAAATCCTGATGCTGCAGATCATTGGTGAAATTGCATTGCCCGCTTCCGCTCAATAGCAGTTTGCGTCCGGTTTGCTCACCGCCTTCCAGAAGCAATACATTTCCACTGCCTTCCAGGCTTCTTGCAGCTGAGATGGCTGCACAATAACCTGCCGGGCCAGCTCCAATCACGATTATCGTATACTTGTTCATTTCCTTAGCATTGCCTTACTGAACAAATAAGCTGGGATGGCAGTGTCAAATTCGATGCTGTCGATGTAATACTGCGTTCCCTTACCGTCTTTTAGCTCGTCTTTGAACAAGATATAATGAGGGTACCATCGAGATCCTGTTTTTCGAAAATCCGATGCTGATATTGACTTCAGCAATTTACCGCTTTTAGCATACAGGTATTCCCGATGAACCACATATCGTTCTTTATCCACCCACAGTTTGCGTTTGTAATAGGCAGGATTGCCCTGTTTTGCGGTAAGTTCCAATACCCAACAAGAACGCCCATTCAATTCCTCAGTGTTTTGAAGCACACCGGAATAGGCATCCACCAGCTTGGTTTCCTCCATGAAGTCTTCGTATGATAAGTCGCTGCCCATTACAGATTGCTTTAGCATATTACCTGAGATTTTGATGCTACGATCGGAACCGGGATCATAAATCCAGAGGTCTTTGCCGAGTTTGAGCATTTTAGTTCCCTTGTCTCGAGGTGGAGATGTGTATTCGGTATAGAACTTATCATTTCCCTGGGCGTAATTAACAGAAGCAACTGTGCGGGAAGAGCGTCTGCCATTTATCACCAATCTGGTGGTACTTTTTGAGCTGGATGCGGTCATATTGGCATCAATGGCTTTCAGGATGGAAGGGACATCAGGATTGGCAGCAAAGAGCAAACCCATACCCATAGCCAGGATCAGAATGGAAAGATATCTCATGCTTCGAGCTCCTTAAAAAGTTGAGAAGTTTGTCTGTTAAACACCGCAAGCCCGGCCAAAGCAGCGCCGAGAACTGTGGACAGAACTCCCGGAATGAAACCTGCCAGTGCTGAAGGAAGGTCGATCGAAGTATAGATCAGGTCTTCGGAAAGCAAGGTTGAGTTGCGGCTGAATACGCTGACATCCATGCCATGCAGATTGAAGTAACCGCTTAGCGCCAATCCCAGCATTATCCCCAGGGCTGAACCAAGCACTCCCACACAAGTAGATTCCAGGATCAAAGTCCAATAGATATGTAGCTTGGATTCTCCTATGGCCAACCTAACGCCGAATTCACCGTAACGCCGGATACCATTCATCAGTCCTGAGTTCCAGAGCACTATGCCCAGAATGATGATGAATACCAGGCTGAACATTCCCAGCAAATTGTCTATTAAAGCCATTATATAGCCCATGTTGTTCTGATCGGCCATTGTTAGCATCAAGGGTGAGAATTCGTCCTGCGGATCTGAAAACCGATTGTTGAAATCATCGCGGATCTGATTTGCATTCTTCTGATTATATTCGCCTGTTCTGAAAAAACCCAGGATTTCTGCAGCTCCACCTTCCATGTTTAGCATGGTTCGAACAGCTGAGAGATCGGCTATCACAGATCCTCGGTCCAGGGTTTGAGCCCCGAAACTAATGGTGCCGCACACCTTTAATTTGAGCGAGCTTAAGGAGCCGTTTACGTCGCTGCCAAAGAGCAGAATGCTGTCTCCAAGTTCTATGTTCAAGCGCTTCAAAGCCATATCGCTTAGCATGGCTTCCCCGGGATTTTGTGGCATTCTGCCTTGAACGAGGGCTTTGTCCAGATTCATCAGTTGGCGTTCCTTTCCATTTGATAATAAATCAAGTCCGAAGCAGATCACCTCTCCCTGATCACGAAGGCTGTCATCTGTAGCGGGTATTCCCAGCAGCGCGCCAAAATGGATGCGTTGCACCCAGTCAAGCTGTGGATAGGCTTGCTTCCAGCGTTCAACTTCGTCCTGGATATCCAGAAACCCGAGATCGTAGGGCTTTTGATTGATCAATTCCGCATAGGCGCGGGTAACAACTTTCAGATGCCCCGTTTCAAAGCCTGCGTTTGATCTAATGAAACTCGTCATATAGCCATTGATCAAGGCAAGCATAAAGATCATGATCAATACGCCTGAACTTACAATAAGAAGGGGAAACAGGTAGCGATGGCGGTCGCGGAAAACACCTTTGAACAGAAAGCTAAGCATGCTATTTTCCTCTTAGCAGATCAGTGGGGTTCAACCTGGCAATTTTCCTGGCAGGCAGCCAGCTAACCAAGGCAGTGAGCAGAATTAAAAACAGCAATGTGAAGATGATCAAGGGCAGATTATAATGAAACTTCAAAGGTTCGTCAAAGCCGGCAATTCCAAATGAATCATAGCCCTTGGGCAGGGCAAAGCCCTTGGCGGCGAAGTAGTAGAACAGCGGAAAACCGAGGATCGGAGTAAGGGCAACAGCAAAAAGAGTATACAGGATTCCTTCAGTAGTAAACAGCCTGATGATCTGTTTCTTCGTCATCCCCAAGGCAGATAACATTCCTATTTCTTTTCGTCGCTTGAAGACGGCCAGGGTTTGGGTGTCAAAGATTGCCAGCATGGCCAGGAATATCAGCATGGAAAATGGCATGGCTTGTCCCGAAGCCTTAGTTTTAACCATCTGATTGAGATCGGCAAAGAATTCACTTTCGGGAATGAACCTGAAAGATGGTGCGGGTAAAGTGCTAAGTCTGGCTTCCCCTAAAACCAATACTGTGGCCACCCTCTGAAGTTGCTTAACCTTCATTAGCGAATCCAGATCGATCCACACTGTTCCTATGTCCAGCGAGGGAACCGGGCAATTCATGATTTCAGCAACCTGCAGTTCCAGAGCATCATAGGCATCGTTGCTGTTTTTGATCCGCAGAGTGAAGGTATCGCCAACTTCAAGTCTGGCACTTCGCGCCATGGCTTTACCGATCACGGCTGGGACTATGCTGCTGTTGTTTATGCTTAGCAGGGAACTTGGAATCCGGATGAGGTTTTGCTGGCTGGGAATGCCTTTAACCACCGCATTCAGCATTCGTCCATGGGGATAAATGATGCCTGGAGAAAACAAAAGGGGGACGATTCTGCCCTGTTCTATATAAGCTTCAGCCTTTGCCGGAAGGGAGGCATAGCCCTTTTCCCAACTGAAGGCATCGAAGGGATCATAGTTCCTGGCTCGCAAGATGCCAGAGGCATATTCCCAGTTCATTTGTTGTTTCTTGGCCAGAGTAAGCCAACTGAACCACATCCCCTCAGCCCAGATCAGACCGATCAGAACAATCGCCAGAATAAAGATATTGATCAGGCTGCGCCAGCCATTTCCGAGGATATTCTTAAATGCCAGACGGATAATCATCACTTGCCACCTTGCCGTCCACCAGCCTGATTATGCGTTTCAGGAATCTTATCACCTTGTCGTCATGAGTGGAAAAGATGAAGCTGGTGCCCAGGTTCTCGTTCAGGGTTTGCATGGTTTGCAGAATGTGCAGGGAGTTTTCGGTGTCCAGATTTGCGGTGGGTTCATCTGCCAATACCAGGGATGGTTTTTTCACCATGGCCCTGGCTATGGCGACGCGCTGGCATTGCCCGCCAGAAAGCTGTGCGGGACGTGATTTCAGCTTGTCCATCAGGCCTACCCATTCCAGAGCTTCCAAAACTGCTTTTCTTCTGTCTTCTGTCTTCATTTTTAGTAACAGGAGCGGGAATTCCACGTTTTCAAATACACTGTAAACCGATAGCAGGTTATATGTCTGAAAGATGAAGCCAATCCTGCGGCTGCGTAAGTCTGCAGATTGCCGGGTGCTTAGCTGGGAGGTTTCTTGTCCTAAAACAGTTGCTTTTCCTTTGCTGGGAACATCCAGACTGCCAATGATATTCAATAGCGTTGTTTTTCCGCTTCCGCTCGGTCCCACAATTCCAGTAAATTCACCTTGGTAGAAATCCAGATCAATATCTTGTAGTGCCAGGAATTCGCCTTCTCCAGTGGGGAAGGCTTTGCTCATCTTGCTTAGGGTGGCTATTTTTTCTTTCATGTTGTTCCTCTAAAACAAATAATAATCTATCTTCAGGCTAAAGGTAGGGTTGCGAAACATACCTTTGGAGAAACCACTATCAAATTCCAAGCCCAGATCCCAGGAAAGTTTATCATAAGCTCGTCGCCAAACAAGCTGCCCGCTGTTTGTGTTATGTCCTGCTTCATATATGGTTAAGAGTGTTATGGAGTCCAATATTCCCAATGGGTAACTGGCCAGCACGGCCACCAGATCATTCGAATAGTGCAGCATTTCAGGTTCAGCTGTTCCTTCATGTAGCAGTTCGTTTTCAAGGCAAAGTGCCAAGCCTGAGCCCACGGGCAGCGTATAATCAGCCCCGAGCGTGATCGCTGTTGAATACTTAACGCTATTTTCTTTGAGCCCTTGCCGGCTTACACCGGCTTCGATCCAGGCTCCGAAAATTCCATCCCAGCGATGATCAAAACCGAGTTTATAGCTGTTGCGCTCTGCAAGTGAGCGTTTCGCATCTACGGAAACAGCTGTTTCACCGGCAGGATTTACAATCTGCACACGACCGCCATAATCATGCTCTTCCGAGAGTCGATAACTGAACGGATTTGCTTTTACCCAGATGCTTAAACTACTGTTGTTCAGCCTGGTATGGCTGAATTGCATTGCCCATACGCCGTCAGTATATTCGCTTTTATCCAGGGGATCCAATTCATCGAACCATTGCAGGGGACGCAGAATTCTGGCACTTCCGAAGCTGATTTTTTGTTTTCCGATCCGTAGTCCCGTTTGTGCACTTCCAAATCTCAGCCAGGCACGGTAAAGGTTTATATCTTGGAATGTCTCAGTGGAATCGGAAATATCTGCTCCCGCCGTTAAATAGAGAGCAGTTTCGCTTTGCAGTTCCAGAATTTTACTTAGCTTCCATTGGGAGGAGAACTCCGGCAGGAGCTTTACTCCTGCTTTAGCTTCCTCATTTGCCCAATCATATCTTGCATAGGGAGTTAGCAGACAGCGGTAATCAGGCTGAACGGCGGTTAGTCTCATTGTTATTATAGAAATCAACGATAGCAGGAATATCGTTAAAGTGTTTCTTTTCACGTTAAAACCACAATTGTCAGAACTTAGGATTATTAACTTTGTAGCATAGGATTCCAATCCTGTTGTCTATGTGGGATTCCGATCCCACATTCAATCTAAACCGGAGGATCGGAATCCTCCGGAAACAACAGCATCGGAATGCTATGCTACGTAAAGTTATGCTACGTAATGCTATGCTACAATCCATCTTCACAACTTGATCTCTCTATCAACATTTCATCTATCCAGGAATATGGCCAATCCATCCAATCTGTAACAAGTCCAGCTTTTACAGGATTTAATAGAATGTAGTTGATAATTCTTCCCATCTCTTCTGGGCTGCGAACCACATGATCATAGGATTCTCTTTGCCATACAGCGCCTTTGGTACCTTGTTGTTTGTTGATTTGATTTGCTGTATAGCGTTTTATAGAGTATAACATCTTACTGACAAATATGTTGTGGCTGTTTTCAGATTCTTTTAGGGTAATCAGCATGTGAACGTGATTTGGCATGATACAAAAACAATGCAGGTTATATTGGCTATCATTATAGAACCTAAGAGCATCTGCCACAATATTCGCATACTGGGGATCCTTCAACAGCCAGGGTAAGCTTGTGTCTTTCGCAATCAATTCATCAAACAGATTAAACCTCTTTCTATCTTGTAGATACTTTTGGAGGGCTCTATATTCATCACTTAGCTGTTTATTCTGAATTTCAAAGTTCTCTTGCTGTTTCTGAAGTTGCCTCATGATATGTCCAGGAAGCGAAAATTTCAACCTCCAGGTTATAAAAATCGTGGCATTACTTTGGTAATAATGTGGAAGTCTTCGTTTGTAGTATATCTCTTGTTGTTGCATTATGAATCCATCTAACATCATTTTCTGCTCAAGTATTGTAGCATAGGATTCCAATCCTGTTGTCTATGTGGGATTCCGATCCCACATTCAATCTAAACCGGAGGATCGGAATCCTCCGGAAACAACAGCATCGGAATGCTATGCTACGTAAAGTTATGCTACGTAATGCTATGCTACAATCCATCTTTATTATGCAGTTCTCTCAGTTTCTTGTTCGTCATCCCCTTTGCTGCCAATTCATCCTGTTCGGCCAGCCAGGCCGCAATTCCTTTTTCCCTTATCTGTTCATTATTCTCCAGCAGAAAGGGATACCTTCGGGTAAAGGAAACCAGCCGTTCGCAGGGATAATCATCGCAAAAGGCGCATACTTCCAAACCTTTGGAAATCGCACACTTTCTGATCGCACATTCCGGATCACCGCAACCTCCTTTGCAAAGAGGTGTTGTTTCGTCCATTTGCTTCAATTCTTTGAGCACTGCCCAAAATTCAGGAAACTGGGGAAAAAGCTCCTGACCATAGAATTCCCAGCCGTCTTCTTGCATGGTTTCAAACAGGCTGCGGGCTTGTTTGGGCAAGGTGGCAACCAGGCTGCACAACTTGCAATACAGCCCGCAATAGCAGAGGTAAGCGTTTGATTCTTTCATCTTAAGCTCCATATTTTTCCATTAGTTCCGTCATAACAGTTTCCCTTTTGGCTTTTGCCAGGGAATGCAGTTCGTAGTCGTTTCGCAGGTGGATTTCCTTCAAACAAGCCAATAACTGATTGGCATTAAATCTGCCAAGCAGGAGTTTCCACTTATCGGCGTGTTCTTCCTTGTTCCAATAAAGATTCAGAAGCCGGGCATAATCCTCCAGCAAGCTGAGTTCCGAAAAACTGAGGGCGTTGGATTGCAACACCGTGTAGGGAGGATCCGACAACCATTTGTAGCCTTTTTGCAAAGCTATTTCCTGCATGGGGGTTCCGGGCAGGATCTTCAGCCTGCCAAGCTGAACCGCATCGGGAAGACAGGTGCAGAGCTCGTTCAAGGAGCTTAACACCTGGCCAAAACTCTCACCAGGCAGCCCTGCCAATAGATCAACATGAATGCGGACTTTTGTCCTGGCCTTCAGTTCCAGCAGCATTGCTTTGGCTTTGTCCCAATGGGAGTTTCTGCCACTTGCTTTGGCAATTTCGGGGTGAATGGTCTGGATTCCGATCTCAAAACGTAGCATTCCTTCAGGGATTTTACCCAGGATTTCAAGGTCGCTTTCATCCAGAAGGTCGGGATAGATCTCAAAATGCACATCACAACTGAAGCCCTTGTCTATCAGATAGTTCCATACCAGATGCGCCAGTTTTTTATTTGTGTTGAAGCTGCGGTCTACCAGTTTCAAGGTCTTGGGCTGCAATTCGTTAAGCCTGTCCAGTTCGCTGTAAAGCTTTTGGACTTCCAGAGGGTTATCGGGATCGAAGCGCGGCTCATTACGTTGGTCATTGGCGGAAAGGCAATAGATACATGCAAAGGGGCACCCCCGCTGAAGTTCATAGTAGATCAGCTTTCCTTGCAGTTCGGGAAGGTCTTCGGAACGGTAAGGAAAGGATATGTCCATCAATGGGATATCTTTAGCTTCGTCCAGTTCGCTTTGTTTAAGGTAAAAACCACTCTCTGCCAAAGCCCGGAATTTACTTTCTCCCGGGCCAAGAATAAGGCGATCGCTTTCATCTATCGTGCTCTTCAGGTTTTCAGCTTCAGGTCCTCCGATCACGATTGTAGCAGAAACCAGCTTCTTCAGTTCAGGGATCAGCTCTTGCAATGTCCGGCGGTTCCAGATATAGGCGGAGAAGCAGTAAACATCTGCCTGCACGTCAACCAGCCCTTTCAGGATGTCGAGTAAATGGTCTTTGCTTGTCCAGTTCATCATTTGAACGCTGTAGGGCAGCTCACGGATCACTTCCCGCAGGTAGTAAAAAGCTGGATTGGTATGGCTCCAACTGCTGTTCAGAGCAACCATCAGTATCTTTTTCTGTTTCATACGCACATTTTATGCCTGTCTGAGAGCTGTCAACCCTTTCCTGCGATCAAATAGCTATCATACCGCTATCATACCGCATGGGCATGTGGTTTGATTGTGGGATGATTGAGTGCTGAAGTGATGGAGTCGGGGACAAAGTGATGAAGTAACAAAGTGATGAAGTAACAAAGTGACAATGTAATATGGTAGGTATCTGCGTAAATCTAACAAATCTGCGTCATCCGTGTTCCTATTCTTTTTTAAACCAGAGAGACACAGAGGAACGGAGAATAAAGATAAGCTATCTGTCATGTTATCAGTCGGTTCGGTGGCTTCGGTGTCTTCGGTGGCTCATAATTCGGTGTTTTCAGTGTTCTCGGTGGTAAAACAAAAAATCCGTGCCAATCCGTGTTCCTATTCTTTTTTAAA
>CAZNGW010000073.1:0-10963 GCA_964572925.1 uncultured Candidatus Cloacimonas sp.
TGCCTGATTCTATAGCTGTCAAGCCAAAACAGCAAAGCGGATTCTTTTGGGTGAGTTGAATCTGACCGGGATCATACCGCTATCATACCACATGAGCATGTAGTATGATAGCGGTGTGATAAGGGTCAATTAGGAAGCTTGCTCTACTTGGCCGGTTTCGTAAATAATTCTTTTGCTGATACATATCCGCTTAACCGGCTTGAGGTGTGAAAAAAAAGGGCTGCCAAACTCCGATTTGGCAGAGGCAACTCAGTTGCCTAGAATAGCGACCTTTGGTCGCTGTGGCAATTCTGAGATTGCCACCCCTATAATGTAACGAAATAGATTTTCATAGGGCTCTCCATTGGCAAACCCCGTCAGGGGTTTGAAGGATAGCGACTCCAGGTTGAATATAGCGGATGCGGATATTGTTTCCAATATATGGGAACCAAAGCTTAATGTCGTTTAATCTGCGCATATCATTATCCACCCGTTTAACCATTTTTTTCTTTTTGGTACTCATAAGTTTTACTCGTAGGTTTCCAATCCCTTTGTCTATCCTCTTTTACTCTTTGTTATTCAATCTTTTATCACTGCTCTTTGTCGCTCATTTATGCCTTGTGGTTGAGCTGCTTCCGTTGTAGATCATATCTGAAATCCATATAAGGGCGAATCGGCATTCGCCCCTACAACGTATTTTTCAAAGCAACTCGGCATTATCAACTCTGGATCATCCCCAGGTATTTGTCTTTCAATTGCAGGTTCAGGGCGGCAAAGATCCTGGCTGCCAAGTCTGCATTCTCTTTCAAGATGGCGCAGAGTTTGTCGTATGAAATCACATCGGCTTCGATTTCGGTTAGAGCCACCACGTTTGCGGTTCTGCGGGTTGGGATCACGAAATTCATATCCCCCACCAGGCTGCCTTCGTGGATACGAGCCACTTCACGGACGTTGCCATCGAAATCTTCCACCTGCACGGAAACGCTGCCTTCTTCCAGGCAGATTAGATCTCGATTGCGATCTCCTATAGTGATCAGTTTTTCATGCGCCACAAAGGTTTGTGAGCTTATTGCTGGTTTCAGCAGTGCTTTTTCTTCTTTGCTTAAAAAGCAGTAGAGGGGATACTCATTCAATTTATCCATGCGACCTCCGATGAGTTAACCTGATTATCTTCAGGCATATAGAGTCATTTATCGCCGCATGAATACGTGCCGCATGATCAGGATCTGCTTTGATGAAATCCCACATGGCCGCATAGGAAAGCTTTAGTATGGCTGAAGCCTTTACCGCTTGCAGGTAATAGGGAGTTGCCATAGGTTCAATAAAGCTAATCTCACCCTCCACTTCACCTGCAAAGACGTTACCAATCGCGGTTCCATCTGGCTTTTTCAGCTCCAGCTCACCTTCCAGCACCATAATAAAGCAATCCGGAGCATGCTTATCCGAATATACGTATTCTCCGGGCTTAAGCTGTTGTTTTTCACATTTTGGCAAAAGCGCTGCAGCCTGCTGATCAGAAAGATACTTCATAAGGTCGTTATCCTGGGTTCTGATATAAATGTTCATGCTTTCCCCCCTATCTGAAACTGAAACGCAAGCGAATCCAGGTGAGTACGACGCTCAGCAAAATCATAGCCAGAGACACATATAAATCGAGAAAAACGGTTTGGCGTTCCTTTCCGAACAGAATTATGCGATGCGATAGAAATGTGTTTCTTCCCTTGTTCAGATAGTCCCCGTGCGCCAGTTGCACCATTCCCTTCAGAACTTCGTTGCCATAGCTTTCCTCAGGATGCTTTTCCAGAAAGTAATTATGGTTTTCCACCAGTTGCATGTAGGCTGCGTAACCCAGATTAGTGTCCTTCATGGCTTTCTGAAAGTGGTCTTTGTGCTGTTCCAGCAGGTTTTTGCGTGCCGAAGCGATCACCCAGCCTTCATAGAGCCAACGGGATTGGATAAGCTGGCAGAACTCCGGTATCTCGCTTTGGTGATTCAGTTTGAGGCTTGAATTCATCTTGTCAAACTGGATTACCGCACCGCTGAACATGATCTGGGGTATAATCACCAAAGGCAGGATATTGATAATGGCGCTGCGATCTTTGATCAGGCTGGAGAACAGCAGTCCCAATCCGTAACCGGTAATCCCACTGAGCAGCAGAAAAATGCTCTGGGGAACAAAATAACCCCGCATTCCCAGAATCCACGCTGAGATAATGTAATAAAGCAGAACCTGCACAGTTGTCATTACCAAAAGAACGGCGTGTTTTGAGATCAATTGACTGCCCGCAGAGATATTAAGCTTAAGTTCACGGATTATGCTGCGTTTTTCCATCAGGATATCGTCGATGCTATTTGCCAACCCGATGAAGATAAAGATGATGATGGAAATAAAACCGAAAAGCCAGGAATTCTCATTGGCTAAGAAATTATAGCTATCTCCGTTTGGAACCCCCCTTAGCACAAATGACGTTACCACGGATAAAAGGGGTGCAACAAGAAGCGTCATGATCAGATTAATCTTGCTACGGCTTTTATTCAGGAAGTTTCGCAGAATTAGGTTCAGAGTGTTGCGCCAGCCATGAGCTTCGGTTTTTCGGGCAGCATTGGTTTGCGTTTCGGAATCATGGGTGTTACTGCATTGGCTTTGCGTGTCCATAGCCAATCTGAAGCGGTGATTGCGGTATTTACGTTCCCAATAGTCTGGGGGAAAGCGACGGTTTCCGGTTCTGTCTGGAGTTTCGATCAGATCATAAAAATAATCCGGCATCAATAAACTCAGCTTGGTTTCCAGATAGGCTTTGCGGTTTTCACTTTGCAGCAATTCGTCCCCAAAATAACCAAAAACCTCTTTGCTGCCACCAAAATAAACCTGCACTCCGCCTTTGTCCAGAAGCAGAACTTTATCGAACGCAGCAAAAACCGTGGAATTTGGCTGATGAATCGTGCAGATAATGATCTTGTTCTGCTCTTTCAGGTCGCTCAGGAATTCGGCAATATTCTCAGAATCCTTGCTGGAAAGCCCGCTGGTAGGCTCATCAAGGATGATGATCATGGGATTCAGAACCAATTCCAAGGCAATATTCAGCCTTCGTCTCTGACCGCCTGAGAGTTTTTTATTCAGGACATCACCCACCAGCATGTGACGCTGTTCATAAAGTCCAACGCTGTGCAGCAGATTTTCGATGCGAGTTCGGATCTCGGTTTTATTTTTCAGGGTTGGCAAGGCAAGCCTGATGCGATAAAGCAGGTTCTCATAAACCGTCAGATTGGGAAACAATAAATCATCCTGCGGAACACAGCCAATGTGCTTCTGGAAAAAGGTATAATTGGCATAAAAATCCATGCCGTCGATACTTATCCTGCTATGAGAGGCCTTGATGTCGCCCAACAGGATTTGCAATAAAGTGGTTTTTCCACTGCCACTGGGACCCATTATTGCCATCATGCTCCCTTTGGGAATCCTGAACGCGATGCTGGAAAGGGCGATGTTTCCTTCCCCAAAGCTGTGCGATATTTCCGAAACGCAGATCTCGCCAATCTGGATGGGGATTTCGATCAGTTCCCAATTGCGGTTTATCAGATAGTTCGTGTCTCCAAAGCTGATGATGTCCTGGTTCAAAATGAACTGCGTGCTATCCTGCAAGAGAATGCGATTGATGAAAATATCTCCATCCAGCCTGGTTGCAGTGAGCTGACCTTCAGCATAGTGAAGTTTCAGCAAAGCTGAGCCGCTGCTTTCGGTTTTCAGAGTCAAACCTGTTTTATCCTTACAGAGGATATAATCTGTACTAGCCAGCAACAGCTTATTGGAATTATTACCCTCCCTCAGCAATTGAAAAACAGTTTGATCGGTATCGGGACAGGGAATTTCGTCCAGGGCCAGCTCCCGGATTTGCTTTCGCTTTGATCCGCTTTCCAGATAGAATCGCCGGTTTCGATAGTTTAGTTTTCCGCAAGCTGCATTTTCCGGCAGGGCTATCGATCGTGGACTGTTTCCGAGATCATACAGGAACCAGAGGTCAGTAGTCTGCATCCTGATGTCTCCATGCGCTCCAGGTATGATCAGGACACTTTCCTCCTTAAGACGATAAAAGCGATGGGGCTCCAGATGACGCTGGATCTCACCTTCCAGGATTCGGCAGGGCTTTGTGCTGCCGTCATAATCGCAGGACAGCAAGACAAGGGATTCGATCATAATGAAGAAAAGGCTGCTTTTTGCGTCGGATCCGAGGTATTTCAGATCGGCATTCTGAGGTGCCCACAGCATGGAATTGCGTAAAACGCTCTTTTCGCTGCTAAATACCGCAGCCGGTAATTCCACGGTATCCGTTTTCCCTTCAAACAAACTATAAATGGAGTCCAGGCTGCTTACGTCCAAACGCAAAAGATCGGTGAGTTCTACTATTTCCAGGCTGCCCAGCACGTGAATTTTGCTACGGTCGTGATAGGCCAGCGAAATCAGGTTCAGGATGATCTTGCTGCGATCTGCAGAGCCCAGATGAACATTCAGGTAGTTTGCCGCTTCACGGATGGAAAGAACCTGCTGGCGTGCCTGTTCGATCTTGTAGAGCGGAATATCGTTGCCAAACATGCTGTGCAGAATGCGATCGATGAAATTGATCTCTTCGCCCTTCAGTTTTGCCGTGCGGGCCATATAAAGGTAAACCGAAACCACTGCGGTAAGGAGCTTGTCCATTACCTCTTCACCGCTTTTGCGTTTATTGAATAGCCTTAAATGCATATTTACTGCCTTATCCCAGTTGCAATCCGATTACCGTTACGTCATCCCGCTGCTCGTGGTAGTCAAGCATGGTCTGTAGTCTTTCTTCCAGAGACTCTTTTTGCTGATAAAGAGGCAGATCGACCAGATTACTTACCAATTTAAGCCAACCCGGATGACCCAAACGCTGAACCATGTCATGGGCTGGAACCGGCTGGTCGATGATGCCATCGGTGTATAGATAGATAAGGATTCCCGGTTCGTATGGCAGTTCATGCTCTTTGAAAACCAGCTCGTTGTGCCATTTTAGCCCACCCAAACCATAGCGATCACCTCTTATCTGGACAAGCCTTTTTTCCTGCTTATCAAAATAGAGCAGATGCAATCCGGCTCCACTGAAGATGAAACTCGTTGGGGCAATTCTTACGAGGGCGATCTCGATGCCGTCCTGTTGCGTGTTTTCCCTGTCTTGATGCAAAGCCAGGCCGATTTCCCGGTGCATGGTTTGTAATATCTCAGCAGGTTTGTTCATTCCCTTGTCTATGATCAGATGGTTCAGCAGCGAATTAACAGTCATTGAAAGCAGGGCACCAGGAACTCCATGGCCGGTGCAATCGATCAGGGCAAACCAAGTGACATCATCATCTGCTCTGTGGAGCCAGTAAAAGTCACCACCCACCGTGGCACGGGGTTTCCATAATACAAAGTGTTCACTAAAGGCATCGGCCAGATCAGCATCCTGAGGGAGGATGGACTTTTGGATCAAGGAAGCATATTCGATGGATTCCTGGATATGCCTTTGCCGTTCCTGCAATTCATGAGTACGCAGCATTACCGTTTGCTCGAGAGCTTCGTTGCGCCTTTGAAGCTGTTTGATCCTCAGCCGATAAAGGTAGCGTCCCAATGCAAAAAGCCCCAAAGCATAGATCACAAACGCCCACCAGGTTCCATAGACAGGCGCTTTTATAATAAAAAACACGCTTAGCGGCTTAGACTGCAATCCTGTAGGAGAAGTTGCGTAAATCTGGAATTCATAATGCCCCGGAGGCAGCTTTGGATACTCTATTTGAGTCGTGTAGTCCCTTTGTTTCCATTCCTTTTCGTAGCCCAGGAGCCGATAGCTGAGCTTTACCCGTTCCGGGAACATGGTGTTCAGGATATTGACTGTAATGATGATATTGTTTTGATTGTGCTTCAGCCTGTTCAAAACCCCAGCTCCATATCGCTCACCCTTAGCTTCTATCCAGGGCACCACCAGTTGAGCTCCATCATTTTCTGGATTAAAGGTATAAATGCCCGAACTGGAAACGAATCTCAAGGCACCTGAGCTGTAGTAAATACCGCTTAAGCCTTCAGGCAAACCGTTGCTCTGTTTGAACACAAAGTCCTGACCTGTGCTGAGATCGTGACGTATCAAAACTCCGTTGATTATCAGCCAGATCTCAGTATCGGTCTGATAAAAACAACTTAGTCCATCAATTCTGCCGAAACGGGTGAAGGGATTTACATCCATGTATTGCCAGCTATTATTGTGATTGTAGTATAGTCTGTCATTTATCACCACAATCAGCTTGTTTCGCGATGTATAGTACTGAATCTTGGGAAGGGTCGTGCCACTGAATTTGTATGAAAATCCCTGATCCATCAACGAAAGTGTTTTCCTGTCCAGTTCGCCAATCTTTAGTACGTGGTCATTACCAGAGTTTGAAAGCTGGACAATCCAGGGAATATCCTTTTTATTTCTGAGGATTTGTGCAGATATCCAATCCGGCTTGGGGGTGGCAAGCATAGTTTTCAGGTTGTAAATGTAGGCAGGAGTTCTGAATTTTTCAGAGGATCCTGTTATGATAGTGAGTTCCCTGGCAGGTAAGGGATCTTGGCTATATATACTATGGTATGATGAAAGCGTCTTAACACCATCTGGTTCTGTAGAAATCGGATACTCCAGGGGTGGGATGAAGACGTTTTCGTCATCGATAAATGTCAGTGCCAGTTTTGAGATGAGTGCATCACTATTTATGTTGTGCTTATCCAGAAATTCTTTCCAGGGTTGTACTAAGGGCTTCATACTTCCAGACACAGATCCTGATGAGCTGTGGATGGTATAGCTGAGATCTCCATACAGTATTAGATAGCGTTCATTGAAACAAGTTATCTCGTATATAGATGGGCTCTTTTCTATGGTTCTGTTCAAACCGCTTAGAAAATCATACTCCACAAATGAGATACCCTGTTTGTCTGAATACCAGTAAAACAGCTTATTCATGGAGTATGAATAGTGCCAACCTCCCAATCTGGGACATTCAACCAGTTTCTTTATCTCTTGACCTCGGTCAAGAAAGATGACAGATTTATTATCTGATTCTCTTCTTAATAGAACTAGCTTTCCCAATATAGATTCTTTCACTTCAGAAAACGTATATTGTTCTGATTCTTTGAGGCCATAATCCAGGTAGGAGGGCAGAGATAGGCTTACCAGCCTTATCCCGTCTTTCCCGGCTATGGTCAGGTAGTTAGATACTTCGTTGTAATCCAAGATTTGAAGACTCTCGGCTTCATCGGCCACCTCGATCTCTTTTCTGGTTCCAGCGGCCAGATTGATCAGATACAACCTGTGTGTCCCTTTGACGCTTGACTGAGCTACGCTATAAGCCAAATACTTACCGTCATTCCAATAGCTGGGGTAATCTTTTGCCATACTTGAACGAACTGGGGGATTCAAAGCTTGCGTATCAACCGGATTGAGGTATTGTAAGCCCGATACTTCCTTTAGAACTTGCCTGGGAAATATTAGATTAGATCCCTTAGCTGTTTTATAATCAACTCCTATCAGACCTTTTGCAGTATAGATCAGATATGTTGTATTTGGAGTAGTGGGGTAATAGAAGTGATCTCCCTGATAGTAATCAATCCCATGGTCAAGATCGTGGACAAAGAGCGTATCGCTTCGGGTATAGACAATCCTATTGTGGGCAAGATACCGATTTGAACTTGTTGATAGCTGTTTGCCAGTGATTATTTTCTGGATCAAAAACCGTTGCTTGGTTCCATCAAATCTAAATACTAGATCAGTACCATTGAAAGTAAGATACGTTCCCCAGCCTGCAGTTGTTTTAAACTCAGGCTCCATTTGTATTCCTTTGGAACTGAACAGATTTTCTATTTCGTGTGCTGAGAACACTGGTATCACAAACTTGCCTTTGGCGGAATACACACTAATTACAAACGGGGAGAGAGTCTGCTTAGGCATGATATCGTCTTTCAAAGAGAAGTTCTTTTGATAATGCATTTCAAAGAGACGGTTATCCGAGTCTAACGTACAATCCATTACCGTATATGAAAAAACACTGTTTTCTGTAATGACAGCTGCATAGATATTACTGTCCGTATAGTCTTTGATGGAAATTCGATAATATGTCCATTGATCACTATCCAATACACCATAACCATTATTGCCTATTGCAAGTAATTTGGAGTTTACGAATTTACTTAGCTTGATTCTGTCATCCTTGGGGAATGTATATTTGATAAACCGGTATCCATTCCATTTGTATATGTGATGTCTGCCTGTAAGATACACTTTGCTCTCGCTATCCTGGAGTGTCCCAAATTCCAATAATGAATCTCTTTCAACTTCAGGAAGTTCCCTTCTCATATCTTGAAAGCTGATGCCATTGAACCTATAGATGCTCTTTGCTGTTTGAGTCCATAAGTAATCAAACTGATCGCGAAAACAGCGATAATTGCTTGCTTCGGGAGCGCCATCTTCATATCTGAAGAGACGGTAATTCTTCTCTTTCGACTGGATTTTCTGATATTGGCTTAGCGCATCTGAACCTTTGGTTTGAGCCGCCTGGATAAAAGCCAGGATTAACAGCAGACTAATGATAGGAAGAATCTTGATCAGCCTGGGCATAGAGATTGCTCCTTGGAGGAAAAAGTCTGTTTGGATAACAGGTCGTCCTCAGTTGGAAATTGATTGTCATAAATCTGGTATGCGGATGGGATTTTAAGCAGCATGCCTGACCCCATATACTCACGTACTGTCATTAAACATTTGCTTGGATGCATAGGTTATCGCAATTCCTCATTCGTGGTTTTAATCATATATATCAATTCATTACGGTTGGCCATCAGGACTCCAGGCCATGGCATACAGGCTTGATCAGATGAACTGCACTTAGCTTAATTTTTTTACAAATCGCACCTAAATAATCAATTTCGCCACCTCTTCGGGGCTGATTTTGCTTTTGTCATAGCGGATCAGCAGACCTTTTTCCTTGTCTTCTATCACCACTTCCCGGTTCTGCGTTTCATCTGCCAGGCCGTACACCTCGTAGGCCAATTGCGCTTTGGCAAAGCCTTTCAGTTTCAGTTTCCGGGCTTCGGAGCAGCGGAAGTGATTTTTCACCAAGCCCCAGGTATCGTGAGAGATCAGGATCTGGTCGGCCCCGGCAGCAGTTTCCAGCCGAGAAGCCAAATTTACCGGTGAACCGATAATGGTATAGTCCATACGCTCATCGCTGCCAAAATTACCTACGGAAACATAGCCGGTGGAAATCCCCATCCTGATATGCAGAGGATCGGAATAGCCCAGCCGGAACCAATCTTCCTGCAATTCCGCCATTTTTCCCCGCATTTTTATCGCCATTTGCACACAGCGAATGGCATGATCTGTGTCGTCGGTAAAATCCGGATCGCCAAAAAACACCATGATGGCATCGCCGATATACTTGTCCAGAGTGCCTTTGAAGTGGTTAACGATGTCGGTCATGGCACAAAGATAGGAATTCAGAATTATGGACAGCGCTTCACCTTCCATATTAGCGCTGTGAGCCGAGAAATCAATGATATCGGAATAGAAAATAGATAGTTTTACCCGCCTGGTTTTATTCAGCTCCACCCTTTCCTGGCCAGCGACGATTTTCTTGCGCAGGGGTGGGGAAACATAGCGGGATAGCCGGTCCATAATGCCATTCAGGCGTTTTTCATCCAGATCGCTCAGCCGGGTGAGCTTGGAGCTTTGTTTCAAAAGCTTTTCATAGGCTGCTGCGAGCTGAGCATATCTGGCTTTTTCCACACAACCGTCTTCGGAAAGCTGGCCAAGCAGGATTTTTGCCTCTGCCAATAGTTCCGCTTCTTTCCAGAAAATATCTTTCTGGTCGGGGCTCATGCAGACCTCAGTCTTTAAAAGGGGTGATGCTGTAATTAAAGCTAGCGTCTTCCAGGAACATTTCGCATTGTTCCTGCCAGTCTAAATCCCCTTCCGGAAAAAACCAGGTCAGCTTAATCTGGTGTCCGGCATCGTGATAACCCTGGAGAATTCCAATTATGTCAGTAAGCATTTTTTTGCTGGAAGTGCTTACGAAATCGAAGTTAAATTCTATCAGCAGGTCCTGGGCGGGAGCCTCAAAGTATTTTTCCAGCTTCACGATCAGGGGTTGATACACATCCATGGCATTTTCCGGGTACGAGTCGCCGATGATGCGAAGATAACGATCCTTGAAGGAAAGCTCTATCTGGGGAGTGTATTTGGTATTTGTTATAATGAAGTTTTCCATAATTCTAGTCCTCGACCTTTACATAGATTTTCAGCTCAAAAAACACATTCCCATCTTCCAGAGGAGAAAAATTATACTCCATAGGCCGGTCGCTCTTGCGGGCAACTTCAAAGAGACCAAGGCCAGCGCTGCCATCAGAGGCTATTGTGCCTTGCTTAAGCTGTTGCTGATAGCTTTTATTCAGTTCGTCGCGAGTCAGTTGGTTGATGTGCACCAGCTTCTCTTCCACTGCTTTAGCTTCGCCGGGGCTTACGATATTGCCTGAAAAAACCAAAAAGAGATCCGCCTCGGTTTTTCCTATCCCGATCAAGCCGATCCCAGTGGCTTTGTTACTTTCATCCATATAGGTTTTTTCGGTGGAGTATTTCAGGATATTATGCGCGGCTTCCACCAGCACAGAAAAAACGCGCCTTACCACTTTGGCATCGCAATCCTCGCGGTGCAGCTTTTCCTTGATCGTATCACCCAGAGAGATAAGCACTTCCTGTGTGATAGGCCCTTTGTAAGAAAACTGGATATGGTTGTCATGCATCAAGCGATAGATGGCATGAACGTCGAAATTACTGCTCATCTTCATTCCTCTTTTATACAGTTTTATACCGCATTTTAAGCTATTCTGAAGCTATAAATATTGTCAAGTTTTATCTTTGTTTGCATTCCCCCATTTTTAATCCAGCCGTATTTTGGTCTGCCATCGATCACG
>CAZNGW010000074.1:0-10838 GCA_964572925.1 uncultured Candidatus Cloacimonas sp.
CAGTAGAACTGCTGGGCTAAGACGACAAGCGTTTTACGTGCTCCGCACTTTTTTAGCAGTCCGCAGGCCGAAGGGCGAATGCCAATAGCCCAGCAATGTATTGGTGGGTATAAAGATAAGACATTGTAATAGAGAGATATAATCGTTGTAATAGAAAGGTATGATAGATGTAATAGAAAGGTATGATAGATGTAATAGAGAGATATGACCATTGTAATAGAAAGGTATGATCGATGTAATAGAGAGATATAGCTGTTGTAATAGAGAGATATGACCATTGTAATAGAAACCCATGATCGTTGTAATAGAGAGATATGATCGTTGTAATAGAGAGATATAGCTGTTGTAATAGAGAGATATAGCTGTTGTAATAGAGAGGACATGATCGTTGCAATAGAAAGGTATGATCGGTGTAATAGAGAGATATAGCTGTTGTAATAGAGAGATATAGCTGTTGTAATAGAGAGATATGACCATTGTAATAGAAAGGTAAGATCGTTGTAATAGAGAGTTATAGCTGTTGTAATAGAGAGATATGACCATTGTAATAGAAACCCATGGTTCGTTTCAGTCCGCAGGACGAAAGGCGAATGCCCATAGCCCAGCAGTTTACTGCTGGGTCAAGGTCAGAACAAAAAAATGAGTCCGGAGCGTAGCGAAGGACGAAACCAAGCAAAAAAGGAGACATTATGCCGCACAGTTACACTAGCATAATAGTTCACTATGTCTTTTCTCCATTGGGCAGGCACAGAATCAACTCGATTGAGAAGAGAAAAAACCTCAATCGTTACATCTGTGGGATATGCCACAACCTCGAATGCAAAGTTATCGCTTCTTATGTTATGCCGGATCATGTTCATTTGCTTGTGCACCAACCAGCAAAGATTTCGATTGCAGAACTGGCTCAAAAGGTTAAAGGGAATAGCTCGAGGCATTTGAATACCTTGCCCGATCGTGAGTATCGTTTTGTTTGGCAGGAAGGTTACGGTGCTTTTTCCTGTTCATATTCGCAGGTGGATAAAGTAGCCAATTACATCAAAAACCAGGAAGAACACCATAAGAAAATAAGTTATGAAGATGAGTATCAAAGCCTGATAGAAAAGCATAATCTGAATACAGATGATTGATATGGTGGTAGGTACAGGTATGTGTCGTCCTTCGCTTCGCTCTGGACTTCGAATCGTTTGGATAATGTACCCAGCAGTAGAACTGCTGGGCTAAGACGACAAGCGTTTTACGTGCTCCGCACTTTTTTATCAGTCCGCAGGACGAAAGGCGAATGCCCATAGCCCAGCAGTTTACTGCTGGGTCAAGGTCAGAACAAAAAAATGAGTCCGGAGCGTCAGCGCAGGACGATACCTATTATCTGTAAAACCATAGAGACCAATGCCTATACAACACATTTTACCAGTGTCTGTTACCCATCTCAGGTTCCCCAGCCAATTTGACGCAAAGCCTCAAACATTACCACTGCCACGGAATTAGCCAGATTCATACTGCGGATTTTTTTGTTCATGGGAATGCGTATACCTTGCTGAGGGTATTGGTATAAAAGACTTTCTGGTAGACCGCGGGATTCCGGCCCAAAAACGAGGACATCCCCCGGCTGATAAGCGATGTCCCAATAGCAGGATTTTACTTTCGTACTGGCCAGGAAGATCCGCTTCGGAGGGAACAGGGCATATATCTCTTCGATACTGTCATGCAACACCAGCTTGAGGTGTGGCCAATAGTCCAGCCCGGCTCTTTTCACGGCGGTAGCGTCAAGGCGGAAGCGCAGTGGTCTGATCAGGTGCAGGGTGCTATCTGTCCCGACGCACAGCCTTCCGATGTTTCCTGTATTCTGGGGAATTTCCGGTTCAAAGAGAACTATATGCAGCATCTGCTTCCTTCCTGCCAACCGTCCATCCTCTCACAATCCACCCTCAACCCTCCCTCATTACGATGAGGGTGGATAGAGAGTGGGTAGAGCGGGAAATGACTGTAGCGAGAGAGGTTCATAATTGGTTCCAGGCATGAATGATAGAGGATTCAGGCTATCTGGAATCCGAACAGCCGGTCCCAGAAATCCAGCCAGATATTCAGCTGTTCCCGTATCTGGGAAGGAGTCAGCTTGTCATTAACACTATAGCTATTGAAGGGGATTGCGGAAAAATGCATGGGCAAGAGGGTTTTACGATTGGCAGGAAACATTCCGAGTTTATAAACCACCATCTTTTGGGTGTTGGCTGTCAGGAAGTGTTGGATAAATCGGCCAGCCAGTGCTGAATTTCTGCTGCCTCTATGGATACCCAGGCTTTCAATATACTGGAAGCTACCTTCCTTGGGCATGGAAACGTCATAGTAATTATCCTGAGGGTCCAGTTCTTCCAGATAGGCTGGAATAGTATTCAAGCTGATCAGCATATTGCACTCCCCTTTTCTCAATGCGGCAAGCGCTTCATTGCGGTCAGGATAGCTTTTGTAGATGTTTTTGCGCAAACTTTTCCAGAGATGTTCATATCCCTCTGAGCCGAACAATCCCAGGCTCCAGAATAGCATGGCTCGCCCAACACCTGATTCATGTGGGTCGCAGATAGCTATCTGGGCCAGATATTTTGCATTTTGCAGTTCGCCGAAAGACTGGGGTGGATCTTCAACGGTTCTGGTATTGTAGATCAAAGCCAGATTGCTGTAGGCATAGGGAATAAGCCTGAACTGGCCGTCAAAAACGCATTCCTTGGCAAGCAGGCTGGGATCGTAACCCTCCGGGGGCACAAAATAGTCCAACAGCGAGTCGGAGATAGCGAAAGAATTGTCCATCCCAATGGCCAGATCATATTGACCATAGTTTTCGGGGGCTCTGATGGCTTTGCTGAGTTCTGCGGCATTACGGAAAAGGACAAGCTCCAGGCTGCAATCGTTTTTACGGGAAAACTCTGGTACAGTAGAGGCTTCCAGCCCGGATTTGCGGAAATTATCGGTGCAATATACCACCAGTTTATGCTTGTAAGACCGCTTGGGAAGCGGTTTGGTATCCTTGCTGCCACAAGCTGATAACAGCAGGAAAACTATGACCAGAAAAGGATGGAGGTGCTTCACCATCAGATTGCTCCAAATAAAAACCAGGCTACGATGAAATCCATTACCAGGATCGCCACGGCAGAAAAAACCACGGTTTGGGTGGTAGCCTTGCCTACCCCTTCGGCACCCCCGAAGGCTCGATCGCCATGAAAGCAGGCAAAGCTGGTAATGATGAAGCCGAAAACGACAGCTTTGGCCAGGCCACCCCAAAGGTCACTGGCTTCAAAATAGCTGCGCATGTTATTGAAAAACGTGTAGTAATGTATGCCGTAACGTAGCTTCGAAAAATACCATGCCGTTACAATCCCTACCACATTGGCAAAAATCGTAATGAGCGGAAAAGCCACAATTCCAGCTAAGATGCGTGGCAGATAAAGAAACTCATGGGGATTGATATTCATGCTCTTCAAAGCGTCGATCTGTTCACTTACCTTCATGGTGCCTATCTCCGCCGCAATTGAAGCTCCAACCCGGCCGGTCATCACCAAGGCAGTCAGAACCGGCGCCAGTTCTATCATGGTGGATTTGCCAATCAGCACGCTCAACAGGTGAAGGGGTATGTAACCCTTGGATTGATAAACGGCCTGCAAAGCGGTCACCAATCCCGTAAAAGCAGCGGTTAAGGTGATCAAAAAAAGCGAATCAAAGCCGATTCTTTTTAGTTGGATCAGAAATTCCTGGTGCCGTTTAGGGAAAGATGGAAGCCGGGATAAGCTGTTGCCAACAAAGATGATATATTCACCTATGCCGGCAAAAAGGTTACTGATCATGCACAGTGTCGAGCGAACGGAAAAGAGTGAATTCCTTGTCGAAGCCCAGATCAACATTACCTGTGGAACCATGTCGGTTTTTACTGATGATGATCTCGGCGATACCCGGTTTTTCAGTTTTATCGGGATAATAATATTCGTCGCGGTAAATGAACATTACCAGATCAGCGTCTTGTTCGATAGCTCCAGATTCTCGCAAGTCGGCAAGTTTGGGTCTTTTATCTTCACGGGTTTCGGCAGCCCGGTTCAACTGAGAAAGTGCAATGACAGGAATTTTCATGTCTTTGGCAAGGATCTTTAAGGCACGTGAAATCTCCGAGATTTCCTGCTGTCGGTTGTCTTTCTCCCTAGGAATGGTCATTAGCTGCAGATAGTCTATCAGAATAAGGTCAAGACCTCCCAGTTCTGCAGCCAGTCGTCTGGTTTTCGCTCTGATATCAAGAGGGGTATTGGTTCCCGATTCGTCAATGTAGATTTGCTTGGTGGAAAGCACTTCGGAAGCCTGCATGATGCGAATCAGCTTTTCCTCATTCATTCCGTAGCCTTTAAGCATGCTTTCCATATTCACTTCTGATGCGGAACTAAACATACGCATGATTACTTCATCCGCAGCCATTTCCATGGTGAAAACTGCTACCCTTTTATTCAGATCAACAGCCACATGGGAAGCGATATTAAGGGCTAACGAGGTTTTCCCCATAGCCGGACGTGCTGCTATGATGATGAACTGGCCGGGTCGGAAACCGCCTGTAAGTCTGTCCAGATCGTGAAAGCCACTGCTGACTCCTACCACCGGCACCTTGGTGGAAGAGATTTTATCGATGGTGTCCAGGACTTCCACGCTGATCTGGTCAATTCGGACAAAGCCCTGATGTGTTGGTAGTTCGGCGATGGCGAAAATGGCCTGTTCAGCTTCATCCACGATTGTTTTCACCGGTTTGGCTGCTGTGTAACAGGACTCGATGATTCCATTGGAAGCAACGATCAGATGGCGTAACAAAGCATGCTCGGTAACAATATTTAGATGATAATCGAAATTAGCACTGGAGACCACAAAATCGGCGATTTCGTTGATATATGGTATGCCGCCAACCTTTTCCAGAATGTTATTGCGCTCCAGACGGTTGATCAGCGTAAGGGGATCTATCTCAATGCTTTCGTTAAATAGCTCCTGCATGGTGCGAAAGATCTGTTTGTGGGCATTGCGGTAAAAGAACTCCTCTTTGATCTTTTCGATGCCTTTGCTTACCACGTCGCTGTCGATCAACATGGCTGAAAGGATCGCTGCTTCCGCGTTTATGTCTGCAGGAAGACTGCGCTCTCCAGAAGCTTTATTCAATTTTTCAGCGTTTTCTGTTCTGGCCATCAGATTTCACAGAACTTGCGTTTCATGGCATTGGCAACGCAGGAAGGCACAAAATCCTCAAGGGGTCCGTTCAACTCCGCAAGCTGGCGGATCATCGATGAAGAAAGATACATATAGCGCAGATTCGGAACCAGGAAAAGGGTTTCGATCTCGGGGTTCAGTTTTTTATTGGTTAGCGCCAGGGAAAGTTCATATTCAAAATCCGATACAGCCCTCATGCCACGGATCATTAATCGGCACTTCTGGCTGCGGGCAAAATCCACAAAAAGACCTTGGAATTTCATCACTTTCACTTTCGGAAGTTGCTCTGTGGCCTGAATACATAGATTATATCGCTCTTCCAGATCGAACATGGGGTTTTTTCCAGTATAGTCCGCAACTGCCAGAATCACCTCATCAAAGATGTCGCTGGCTTTTTCCAAAATGTTCACATGCCCCAGGGTGATGGGATCAAAAGTCCCGGGATAGATCACTTTGGCCATTACTTCCTCAGGGCATTCTGCCGGATTTCTTCTATCTCGGAAATCTCTTTGGGGATATTTTGCGAAAGAACGCAGTAACCTGTTTCAGTAACCAGAACATCGTCCTCGATGCGGATTCCCAGCTTTTCTTCCGGGATATAGATTCCAGGCTCCACGGTAATCACGTTTCCTGGCTCCAAAGTGGCATTGCGACCTCCCAGATCGTGGGTGTCCATACCCAGGAAATGGCTGACACTGTGCATGTAATATTTGGTTACGTCTTCAGTATTGTCGATCAGTCCGATGGCGAGCATGCCTTCAGCGAGGAAAGTGGTCGTGGCCTGATTCAGGTCAGCCATGGTAACCCCGGGTTTGATCATCTCTATCACCTGTTTTTGCGTATCCAGCACGAGGGAATAAATCTGTTTCTGGCGTTCGCTGAAGCTTGTTCCGATCGGAAAACAGCGTGTGATATCGGCGCTATAATTATTGTATGATGCGCCAACGTCCATCAGAACCAACTCACCAGCTTCGATGCGGCATTCGTTCTTTTCGTAGTGCAGGGTTGCGGCATTTATTCCGGCAGCGATTATGGGGGCAAATCCCCAGTTTTTTACTCCACTGCGTTGCATTCTGTAATAGAGCATGGCTTCCAGTTCGTATTCCATCATTGAGGATGTGGCGCTCTCCATTACGTCCATAATACCTTTGCCGGTGATATCTATTGCCTTTTGGAGCTGTTGAATTTCCCAGGAGTCTTTGATCTTTCTAAGGGGTGCGATCAAGTCGTTCAGTTGTTTGATCTGGATCTGGGGATGCCTGCTGCGAAGAGGTTCCAGCATAAACATTGGATAAGTCATGGGTTTGGTTAAGGATGCAAATCCCAGATTTGCATAGATGGACTTGATCATCGGGCTCATTCCGGAAAGAACATTATAGAACTCATCCAGATATTTGACCCGCTTGATGCCACTGCTTTCTATGGCTTCTTCGGCAGTCAGCTTTTTCCCTTCCCAAACAATGCGTTCAGGATCGCTACGCTCGATGAAGAGCATGTCGTTGAAACGACCCGCAAACTTACCTGCCACATAGATCAGCTCAGGATAGTTAAGACCTGTAAGATAAAGAAAGTTATTGTCCTGAGTAAACTTGCTAAGCTTGTCCTGTGAATTGGCAAAGACAATAACGTTTTCGCCGTCTGCAAGCAGATTTGCCAGTTTTTCGCGTCTGATTCCTGTGATTTCTGAACTCACCTTATCCCCCTATTTTTCGTTTGCGACTTTATTATTGGGTGTCATTTGTTTTTTTAGCCCGAATTCAGGTTCATTGCTCAAGTTTACAACTTCTGTAGTGATCAGGCAACTTTCAATATCGTTTCGGTCGGGAATGTCGAACATGATCTTAAGCATGAATTTTTCCATAATGCTTCTGAGTCCCCGAGCTCCGGTTTTTTGTTTGATGGCGATACGGGCTATCTCTTTGAGGGCTTCGTCATCGAAACTGAGATCTACTCCATCCATTTCAAAGAACTTCTGATACTGTTTGCAGATGGCATTCTTGGGTTTTACCAGGATGTCAATGAGGGCTTCTTCGGTCAGTTCATGCAATGTACAGATAACTGGCATCCTGCCAATCAATTCCGGGATCAGGCCATATTTCAGAAGGTCATGGGGACTGGTATGTTCAAAAATGGTGGCCTCCTCAGCTTTTTTGCCGAGTTCCACGTCGAAGCCGATAGCTTTCTTATCCATGCGTTCCTTGATTATCTTTTCCAGTCCAAAGAAAGCTCCCCCAGCAATAAACAGGATGTTCTTGGTATCAATTTCAATGAATTCCTGCTGGGGATGTTTACGTCCGCCTTTGGGCGGGACATTTACCTTTGTGCCTTCCAGTATCTTAAGAAGCGCTTGTTGAACACCTTCTCCGCTTACATCTCTGGTGATGGAGGGTGTTTCGCTCTTGCGGCTGATTTTGTCTATCTCATCAATATAGACTATGCCGCGTTCCGCTTTGGCAACGTCATAATTGGCATTTTGCAACAGACGAACCAGGATGTTTTCCACGTCCTCACCTACATAACCTGCTTCAGTAAGGGTTGTGGCATCAGAAATGGCAAAGGGAACCTGCAAAAAACGAGCGAGGGTCTGGGCAATCAGGGTTTTACCGCTTCCCGTAGGGCCTATCATCATGATATTGCTTTTTTCGAGATCAACCTCGTCGGTTTGTTTTTGTTTGAAAATGCGTTTGTAGTGGTTATATACGGCTACGGAAATGATCTCTTTGGCTTTATCCTGTCCGATCACATATTGATCAAGGTAGTTTTTTATCTTGCTGGGAACCGGGGCATCGAATTCCTCGACAACCTGTTCTTCTTTGTTTGAATCTATGATCGTATGGCACATCACGATACATTCATCACAAATGTTCCCGGCAATACCTCTGATCAGGTTTTTCACTTCGCTTTCGGCTCTTCCGCAGAAGGAGCAACTCAAACTTCTGTATTTATCCAAGGATTCCTCCTTTCAGGTTATTTTTCATGAATTAGTTCAACCGCAAATCGGTCAAGCTATTTCCGCATGGTGATCACTTCGTCGATTATTCCATATTCCAAAGCTTCAGTTGCACTCATAAAGTAATTCCGGTCAGTATCTTCCACCAACTGAGGGATACTTTTTCCGGTGTGCTTATGCAGAATCTCGTTCATGCGTTCACGCAGGTAGAGGATCTCTCTGGCCTGGATCTGAATGTCTGACGCCTGCCCCTGAGCTCCGCCCATTGGCTGATGAATCATAACTCTACTATTAGGCAAGGCAGTTCTCTTACCTTTTTCACCTGCAGCCAGAAGCAAGGCAGCCATGCTGGCGGCTTGTCCAATGCATATGGTACTTACTTTGGGGCGGATGTATTGCATTGTATCATAAATGGCAAGCCCGGATGAGATTATCCCGCCTGGGCTATTGATATACATATAAATGTCCCGTTCAGGATCTTCGCCTTCCAGATGCAGAAGCTGGGCTACCACGGTGTTTGCAAGGTTGTCTTCGATGGGTCCACCCAGGAACACAATCCGGTCTTTTAAAAGGCGGGAATAGATGTCGTATGCGCGTTCACCGCGGCCAACCTGTTCGATCACGATAGGCATGTAGTTCATTTTATTCCTCCGTTGCTTCGGTTGTTTCTGCTATGTCTGGGGTTTCTTCTTCTACCGGATCTTCCTGAATCACAAAGTCGCAGGTTTTGGCGATGTTCCTTAGGATGAAGTAGTTTTCGATTCCCAGCTTAAAGCTTTCTTTATCTATCTCTTCCTTGTATTTCTCTTTATAGGCTTCAGCGCTGATGTCTTCCAGGATAGCTTCGTGGATGATGTATTCTTCCACCATCTCAGAGTTTATCTCCAGGGGCACGGCTTTACGCAGATTGCTCATGATATACATGCTTACCATTTCCTGGGCGATTTGCATGCGGTATTGATACATCAGATACTGCTTGTAGGCGGGGTTATTCAGCTTATCGGCTTCCTGCTCAGCCAGGTATTCGATGGTTTTATGGGGGAGATCAAAGTTGTTGTCCACATACAACTTGCTGATGATGCTGAAGTTGTCGATATTGATATTAACGTGTTCATTTTTCAGCTTCATATCTTCGGCAATCTTGGTTTTCATCTGTTCCAGGCTGTCAAACTCCATGTCTTTGGCAAATTCATCGTCCACCTCAGGATATTGCATACGGGTAATGCTGTTAACCATCAGTTTTACCCCGTACTCAAAGTCATTTTCCAAGGGCAAGGCAGAGTCTTTCACTGCTAGTTTGATAGCTCTGCCAGGGATTTTAACCTCGAGTTGATCGCCGGTTTTAGTGCCAACCAGGGCTTCCAGAGAGCGATTGTTTACTCCGTCTCCGGCAAACAGCATGCCTTCTCTGGTAAAGTGTTCGCTGCCATGCTGGAAGGTCATTTCCAGAGCGACATAGTCATCTTTCTCAGCAGTTTCCACGTCAATCATCCGGCCATTTTCCTGGCGCAGTTGTTCGATATATTTCGCCACTTCATCTTCTAAAAGCTGTGGTTTGTGAGGAACCGATAACCCTTCCAGTTGTTTGAATTCAAGATCCGGTTCGTGCTCAATTTCTATTTTAAGAGTCATATCCTGGTCTTTTTCCCAGTTCATTTCTTTCACTTCGGGGAAAAGCAGATAATGGAGGTCGTGTTCCTTGCCGATCTCGTCGAAAACTTCATCCACATAATCTTTCATGAAGTATTCCTTGATCTTGTCGGCATGCATGCGTTCCACCATATTCAGGGGGGCTTTACCTTTGCGGAAGCCGGGGATTGCTATATCACGGGAAGCTTTGCGAAGATACTTCTCATAGGCTTTCTTCACGGTATCGGCTTCAACGGTTACGTTGATTTCTTTTGTTACGGCATTGATTTGATTGAAATCTACCTGCACTTTTTATCTCCTGTTGTTTAATTCAAGGTTTGGTGCGAAAGAGGGGACTCGAACCCCTACGAGTTGCCTCACTGGATCCTAAGTCCAGCGCGTCTGCCAATTCCGCCACTTTCGCACTCAAAATCAGCATAATTGAGTCAGTTTTTTTAAGCTTTGCCTTCTGTCAAGTGTTCAGTCTCGACACTTCCTCAAAGCTTGATGTGCAGTGCGTTCAGCAACATTATCATCAGGTAATATGCTCCAATTGTCAGTCCACAGGAGGTCAGCATGGCATATCCGAATGAGAGCTTTTTCAGGAAGATCGGCAAGCTGATAAAAAGCACCAGGGAAGGAAGCACCAACCAGAATACCGAGGTGGAAAAAGCCGCTACATTCGCCTTGCTTTTGGTTTCCAGCCACAGCCAGAACATCGCCAGGATAGACAGGATCGGCAGAGAAATGATGATCCCTCCGATCAAAGTGGAGCGCTTGGAGATCTCGCTGACTGAAACGATGATCAGCAACGAGAGCATTGTTTTAATGATAAGCTGCTTCATGACATTACCTCCTCAAGATGAATATCCTGAATGTCCCTCTTGAGCATTGTTGTGCTTTCTGTCAAGTGATGATTCCCTTCACTAGAAGATACGGTTTCAGTTCCTTTGCTGCATTAATGTTAAGTTCATTTTGGAGCATATCCGCCCTAAATTCAGCCAAATAGAGGAAGTCTTTAAGAGGATATAAGGCTAGC
>CAZNGW010000075.1:0-10823 GCA_964572925.1 uncultured Candidatus Cloacimonas sp.
ATCAATCCTCGTAGTAACTGATCCCGCGCTTTGTGGTTTCTGCGTCCCCATCCAAAACTGAGCTGGTCTTTTCTGTCCAGTTGCCTTTTTCATCATACACATATCCGGTAACGGTGATCGTGGTGGTGTTTTCGATAAGGTCGGTAAACTCCCTTTTGATCTCGTTGTTTTTGTCATCGTAAATGAAAACAGCTGAATAGATTTTGCTTGATGGACCCCAGCCGGTTTCTTTGATCACTTTGTTTTTGGCATTGTAGACATATTCAGTTCTGCTTTTCAGGGTTTTATCGGGATTGAACAAAGCAGCTTCTGTCTTATTGCTGTTTTTGTCATATTTATTCTCGAAGTATTTCTCCAGTTCATCCGAGGCATTGAACAGCAATTCTTTCAATTTATTACCATTCTTGTCGTTTACATATTCTGTTCTTCTGATCTGAGCGCCATCCTGATCGGTGGTCTTTTCGCCGGTTAGATAGCCATTTTTATCGTAAGAGTAGGTAATGGTAGCCTGATCCGCGTATTCCTGGTAGCTTTTGGTCTTTAGCCGTCCCTGCTCATCATAGCTAAAATACTCACCATAAATCAACCCCTCATAGAGGTCTTCATCTTCCCAGGAGGTCAGTCTGCCTTTGTCGTCATAGTAATAATATATATCGCCACAGTAGTATTCATCGTAATCATAGGATTCGCTGCTGAGATTGCCCTTATCTGAAAAATAATAGTCTGTGGCTTCGGTGGATAATTTTTTCACCTTGCCCTTCAGTTCCTTTTTCTCCCAGTCGGTTTTTTCAGCGGCATAAAGCAGTGCTCCAAGTATGGTGAAAGCAACTAAAAGAACCTGTCCCTTTTTCATGTTTATTACCTCTTTGTAGTTTTGATATGGACAGTTTAGTCCAAAGGATGGCTCCTGGCAATCTAAGATTAGGTTCTAAGCTGTCATTATCATGTCCAGATCATACCACTATCACACCACATGCTCATGTGATATGATAGTGGTATGATAGCGATTAGTCAGCAGGCAAACAAGAAAGGCGGGATTATCTCCCGCCTTTCTATATCATGTTGTATATTATAGGGTTAGCTTACTGGGTCAGCTTTTTGTAGGCTTCGTAGCGTTCTTTGAAGAACACTTCAGCCTTGCTGTTCAGTTCCTCGGCTCTTTCCGGGAAGATGCTTTTTAATCCAGCATAGCGGCGTTCCACTTTCATGAACTCCTGCACACTTACGGTCGGCTCTTTGCTGTCCAGAGTGAAGGGATTCTTGCCCTGCAGTTTGTTGAGTGGGTTGTAGCGATAAAGAACCCAGTAACCGGAATCCACGGCCAGCTTTTCATGCTTCTGGCTTTGGCTCATGTCGATACCATGATTGATGCAAGGGGCATAGGCAATGATAATGGCAGGACCGGGATAATTCTCGGCTTCCTGGATGGCTTGCAAAGCCTGGTTCTTGTTGGCACCCATGGCAATGGAGGCCACATAAACGTAGCCATAGCTCATCATCATCATACCCAGATCTTTCTTGCTGGTGCTTTTACCGGATTCAGCAAAGCGTGCAATGGAACCCATAGGCGTGGATTTGCTGGCCTGTCCGCCGGTGTTGGAATACACTTCGGTATCGAGCACAAAGATGTTTACGTTGCGGTTGCTGGCCATTACATGATCCAGACCGCCATAACCGATGTCATAAGCCCATCCGTCACCGCCCAGGGCCCAGATGGATTTCTCGATCAGATAGTCCTGCAGTTCGATGGCTCTGGCCACATACTTGCGGCATCCGTCACAAGAATTCTCCAGGGCTTTAGGCAAAAGGGCTTTGATCTTCTCTGCATTGGCCTTTGCCTCGGCATCCACTTTGTCCCAATTTTCCAGGGCAAAACCGAAGGCTTCCTTCAAAGCGGGATCGATGTTCTTGTCCATCAGGGTTTCAATGGCCACTTTCAGGAGCTTACGATGTGAATTTACAGCCAGACGCATACCAAAGCCGTATTCAGCATTGTCCTCAAACAAGCTGTTTGCCCAGGCGGGACCCTTGCCATCCTTGTTTTTGCAATAGGGAATGGTGGGGAAGGTTCCGCCCCAGATGCTGGAACAGCCTGTGGCATTGGCCACTATCATCCGGTCACCGAAAAGCTGGGTAAGCAGCTTGATATATGGTGTTTCGCCGCAGCCTGCACAAGCTCCTGAGAACTCAAGCAAGGGCTGTTTGAACTGGCTGCCCTTCACAGTGTTTTCTTTGAAGTTTGCCAGAACATCATTGGGTAAAGCATCGAAATATTCGTAGTTAGCCTGTTCGCCGGCTTCCCGCTCTTCTTCGATTGGTTTCATCACCAACGCTGCTTTGGGGCATTCATTCACGCAAACACGACAGCTCTGGCAGTCATCGATGTAAACCTGCACCTTGTATTGATATCCCTCTGCGCCCATCGCTTTCAGGGTGTTGAAGCTGGCAGGTTTGCCATTCAGGTCTTCATCCTTGACCAGTTTGGCACGGATGGCAGCATGCGGGCAAACAAATGAGCACTGATTGCACTGAATGCAGTTTTCGGCGATCCAATGCGGAACGGCTGGTGCCACTCTGCGTTTTTCAAGCTTGGCGGTTCCGGTTTCCACATAGCCGTCCAAGGGCATCTGGCTTACCTTTATTTGATCACCCTGCTCGCGCATGATCGGTTCGATGATATTCATCACAAAGTCGTTTGAGCCATCGGGAACTAGTTTCAGCATTGCACGGTTGCAGGCAGGAAGCTCACTTGGCACATTCACTTCCACTAGGGCTTCGTTCACCTTGTCCACGGCTTTAAGGTTCATATCCACTACTTCCTGACCCTTGCGCCCATAAGTTTTCTTGATGGATTCCTTGATCAGCTTGATGGCTTCTGCGCGGTCCATAACCCCGGAGATCAGGAAGAAAGCGGTTTGCATAACGGTATTTACGCGTCCACCCAAGCCAACTTCTTCAGCAATTTTCAGGCCGTCAATGTTATAGAATTTGATCTTCTTGTTAATGATGCTTTCCTGCATGGCGCAGGTAAGGTTCTCAAAAGCGTTTTCACGATCCCAATTTGAGTTCAGCAAGAAAACGCCATTTTCCTTTATTCCGCCCAACAGGTCGAAACGACCGATGAAGGCTTGATTGTGACAGGCTACAAAGTCCTCGCGGGTAACCAGATACTGGCTGTGAATGGGGGTTTTGCCAAAGCGCAGATGGCTTCTTGTAATCCCACCGCTTTTTTTGCTGTCATATTGGAAATAACCCTGCACATAGAGGTCTGTGTGATCGCCGATTATCTTGATGCTGTTTTTGTTAGCGCCTACGGTTCCGTCGGAACCCAAGCCCCAGAATTTGCAACTGAAGGTGCCTGCAGGTAGGGTGCTGATCGTTTCGTCCAGAGCCAGGGAAAGCTTGGAAACGTCGTCTTCAATGCCAACCGTGAAGCCGTGGAAACCTTGTTTGGCAAGGTGCTTGTAAACGGCCAGCACCATATTGGGAGTAAATTCTTTGCTGGATAGGCCATAGCGTCCCCCGATCACAAAAGTGTCCTTACGGTCTTTAAGAGCCGTTACCACGTCCAGATAAAGCGGTTCGCCTATCGAGCCGGGTTCTTTGGTGCGATCTAGCACGGCGATGCGTTTTACGCTCTTGGGAACTGCAGCCAGGAAGGCTTCGCTGTCGAAGGGACGATAAACGCGGACTTTTACCAGACCAAGTTTCATGCCGCGATTTTCGTTCAGCCAGCTAATGGTCTCCTCGATGGTTTCGCAGCCGCTGCCCATGGCAACGATGGTGTCTTCCGCTTCAGGATGACCAACATAGTCAAAAAGCTTGTAACTGCGACCGATCCTGGCAGCAACTTCATTCATGGTTTCCTGGATCAGCTTAGGGGCTTTGGCATAGTGCAGATTGCTGGTTTCGCGTCCTTGGAAATATACATCAGGAGCCTGCTGGCCTACCTTGATGCGAGGTTTGTCCGGACTTAAGGCACGCTGGCGGAAAGCTTCGATCAGGTCGCCGTTGTCCAGTTCTGTCATTGTTTCATAGTCAATAACGTCTATCTTCTGAAGTTCGTGGCTGGTACGAAAACCGTCGAAGAAACAGAGGAAAGGAATCGAGGTTTTCATCGTGGCAAGCTGACAGACCACAGCCAGATCCATCACTTCCTGCACGCTATTGCAGGCTACCAGGGCAAAACCTGTATTGCGAGCGCTCATCACATCGCTGTGATCGCCAAAAATCGAAAGGGACTGGGCTGCCAGAGAACGTGCTGTTACATAGAACACCGTGGGAAGCATTTCTCCGGCGATCTTATGCATATTGGGCAGCATCAGCATCAAGCCCTGAGAAGCTGTGAAAGTTGTGGTAAGAGCACCTGCAGAAAGGGAACCGTGTACTGCACCTGCAGCACCGGCTTCACTTTGCATTTCGATAACGTCCACCGTGGTGCCGTTAATATTCTTGCGTCCGTCCGAAGCCCAGGCATCGGAAAGCTCACCCATGCCCGAAGAAGGGGTAATGGGATAAATGGCTGCTACTTCAGCAAAAGCATAGGCCACGTGGGCTGCTGCAGTATTGCCGTCCATGGTTGCTTTTTTTTGGTTTGCCATGGGTATAACTCCTTATGTTTATATATTTGTAAGTAAATACGTATTTTTGGATCATCAGAATTCAAGGGGGGTTTTTAGTCAATCTATTTCGTGGAGCAAGGTCGAGGTGTAGTAAGGTCGTGAAGTCTAGAGATTGTGGGGGTCGAGGGTCTCAGTTCCTGCGAAAGATCTCCCTTGCGAAAGGAAGGGCAGAAATCTCAGCCAACTGCCTGAATAGTCTGGTCAAAGGCAGAACACAAAATCCAATTGACACTTTTATATTAGTTTTGCATAATCTCCAAATAAACCTGACAAGAGAGATAAGACTATGCAACTTAGCAGTTTACTCGATAGCGAACTCATCTACTTTGAAGAAGAATCAAAAAGCAAAGACCAGATCCTGGCCGATATGGTAGATATGGTTTGCACTTATTACCATTGCAGCAAAAGCCACGAAGATCTATTGCAAAAGATCTATCAGCGGGAAAGCGAATCATCTACCGTGTATCCATGCGGAGTGGCGGTTCCTCATATCCGTTTGGAGAATTTCAACGACACCCAGATCTGTATCTGTTTCCCAAGGCGTCCCTATGAAGACAATAATCTTGAGGTCAAGATGGTTGTCCTGGTGATTACCAACAACGGTTCGAATCAACTCTATCTGAATCTGGTGGCAACCCTGATGCGCCTTTGCAAAAATGCAGACCTGATGAACGTGATCCTGAATGAAAAAAGCGGTGGAGGAGTATTCCATACAATAGAGAACACTGATCTGAGGGTTCATCAGGAATTGATAATTGCAGACGTGATGTCCCCCAATCCCTGGACGATAAACCAAAATGCCACCTTAAAGGAACTCGCAGACCTCATGGCCGAACATAAGATCAATTTTGTGCCCGTGGTGGATGATTCCGGCGTACTGGTGGGTGAAATTAATATTTTGGCCTATCTGAAAACCGGTGTTCCAGATTACCTTATGCTTATGAACAATCTGCATTTCCTGCGTAATTTCGACGCCCTGAATCATATTTCCGACCACGAAGGCAGTATCCTCGTGAAAAGCCTGATGAAGCCTGCCACGGAAGTCACTTACCCCACTTCATCCATCATCAAGGTAGTATTTAAAATGATCCAGCTAAACCTGAAACGGATTACCGTGATCGACCAGAAAAAGGTGGTAGGAGTGGTTACAGCCATGGATATACTTACCAAGGCCATCCGGTCTTAAACTACAGAGCTGATTGGTGATAAAATGACGTTTTCAATGATTGTATCCGTAGTTATCTTGGGGATAGTGTACATATTTATTTCCACCGAATTGATAGATAAAGTGGTAGCTGCATTGGGAGGAGGGGTTCTGTTGATCGTCCTGGGCATCATGGATGAATCAACCGCCTTCTCATTTATAGACTGGGACGTCCTGTTCCTGTTGATCGGAATGATGATAATCATCGCCTGCACCAAAAGCTCCGGCATGTATCAGTACCTGGCAGTTAAAACCGCCAAGCTTGCCAAGGGCAATCCCATCCGAATAATGCTGATGTTATTTGTGGTTACTGCTGTTCTTTCGGCTTTTTTACCGAACGTTACCACAATCATGATCATCCTGCCGGTAACCATCCTGATCTGTTCTGAGCTTGCCATTGATGCAGTTCCATTTGTAATCACTCAAGCAATAGCCTCGAATATAGGGGGAACCGCTACCCTGATCGGTGATCCACCCAACGTAATGATCGGTAGCGCTACTGGCTTGAACTTTATGGACTTTGCCTTCAATCTTACCCCTATTATCATAGTAATGATGGTAGCAAACCTGCTTATTATCTATCTGCTCTTCCATAAACGCATGCGGGTATCGAACGAAAGAATGGCCAGAATCAGAGAATTTGACGATCGCCAGTTGATCACGGATCGTCCTTTGATGCATAAATCGGTTTTTATTCTCATTGTCATGGTATTCTGTTTCCTGTGTCAGGGACTCCTGCATCTGCAAGCTGCCACTATTGCTCTGGGGTTTGCCATCATCATGCTGCTTTTCACCAAACCGCCGTCACTTTCCAGAATTCTGGCTGAAGATATCGAATGGAGCAGTATTTTCTTCTTTATCGGGTTATTTATAGCAGTTGGGGGATTGGTGCAAACCAAATTCATCAATCTTATGGCAGTTCATGTGATTAAACTAACACATGGAAATCTGCGGCTTACCTCAGACATCATAGTTTGGGCATCGGGAATCCTTTCCGCCCTGATCGACAATATTCCCTTCGTGGCCACCATGATACCCCTCATCAAGGATATCGGGCAAAGCCTGGGATCAAATGGTGCTCAACTGGTCAAACCCCTGTGGTGGGCATTGTCGTTGGGAGCTTGCCTGGGAGGGAATGGAACCCTGGTTGGTGCCAGCGCCAATATCGTCTCTGCCGGGATTGCCAATAACAGCGGTTACAAGGTCAGCTTTTGGGGGTTCACCAAATATGGCGCTTTGTTGACCCTGGTAAACTTAATCATTGCGATGGCCTATATGCGTTTGCGATATTTCTAAGCATGGTCATTCAGTCTGTGATCTTAACATTCTTCAAGCTCATCCGAAAAAACTGGAGGTTGACCAAAGCAACCAAGTAGTTTTTGTGGTTATCATTCCGGCAAATGAGCTTGTAAGTTTTTCTTGCCATGGCTTTAAGCCGGTTAACTGCTAAATGAGGTTTATGATGATACATATGTTTATTGCGTTGGGAATATTTGCCATAACCTACGTAATGATAATGACCGAATGGATCAACAAAATGACTGCTGCCCTGCTGGGTGGCTTTTTGGTGATCGTCTTTCACATAGTGGACCAGGAAAAAGCCTTTATCGCGGTGGATTGGAACGTGATCTTCCTGCTGATCGGGATGATGATGGTGATGGCAGTGCTGAAGGAAACCGGCATTTTCCAATATATTGCCATCAAGACTGCCAAGCTTGCCAAAGCCAGTCCCTTAAGGATAATGCTCTTCATGTTTGGAGTAACAGCCTTTATATCAGCTTTTCTGGATAATGTGACCACGGTGATGATCCTCATCCCCATTGCCCTGTTGATTGCCAGCGAACTGAAGATCAGTCCCATACCCTTCATTGTCACCATGGCCATCGCCTCAAACATTGGTGGAACTGCTACCATGATCGGGGATCCGCCAAATATTCTGATCGGAAGCGCAACCGATTATAACTTCCTGGATTTTATCATAAATCTTACTCCGATAGTGATCCTGATCATGTTCAGCAGCCTGGGTTTAACGTATTTCATCTACCGAAAAGGGATAAGGGTGAGCAACGAGAACAAGGCTCGTCTTATGGAATATCAGGAGGAAAACCTGATCAAGAATCGCAAACTGCTACACCGTGCCTTGGTTGTTGTGGGCTTGATGCTTACTGCTTTCATGCTGCAGGACAAACTCGGTCTGGAGATTGCCCCCATTGCAATGGTTTCCGGATTGATCCTGTTGATTATGAACAATCGGAAACGGGTGGACAAGGTTCTGGTAAACGATATTGATTGGGCTACCATCTTCTTTTTCATCGGTCTCTTCATGATCGTGGAAAGCCTGATCGAAACCGGTTTCATCGGGCTTATCTCAGATCAGATTGTGAAGCTCTCCGGAAATAACATCAAAGCTACCTCCCTCATTATTTTATGGTTCTCTGGGTTATTCTCCGCCATTATCGATAACGTGCCATTCGTAACCACCATGATCCCTTTGATCAAAGATATCGGAACTCACTTCAGCCGTGAAGCAATGCATCCTGTTTGGTGGGCACTTTCACTGGGAGCTTGTCTGGGTGGGAATGGAACCTTGATCGGCGCTTCGGCAAATATCGTCTCGGTAGGAATAGCCCATCGAAATGGATTTGTAATTAGTTTCAAGGATTTTACGAGGATCGGGGTGATCTATACCCTCAATTCCCTTATACTTTCGAGTCTGTATATCCTTATCAGGTATTTTTAGCTCAGGAATCCAGACAAAATAATGATTGACCAAATATCCTTGACTGCTTATCAAGGTTTCAGGAACCTGAATCGAGGAAAATGATGTATTTAGCGAGTTTTTTGGATGCCCGGGATATCTGCATTGAGCAGCGCATATTAAACAAGCAACAGGTTTACCAAATTCTGGTGGAAAAGATTTGCCAGCACCATAAGCTGCCAGACTGCGGAACCAAACTGCTGGAGCTGATCGCCAAACGCGAAGAGGAAGCCCCTTTTGCCTATGATTCTGGAATTGCCATCCCTCATATCAGGATGGAAGGTTTTGAAGACACCGTGATCGCCATGGCTTTTTTACAGAACCCCATAGATTTTGAGGGGATTAAGGTTTCCTGGGTAGTGCTGATTATTACCGATAAAACAAGTTCCAAGACCTATCTGAACATTGTGGCCGCCTTGCTAAAGCTATCCAAGGACCCCGGGACTATAGCACAGTTAACCTCAGCCCATGATGGACACAGCTTGTTGCACCGCTTGAAAGAACTGGATATTGTGGTAAAGAAAGACCTCTTCATTTCCGATATCATGATTCAGGATCCCCTGTCCATCAAACCAGAAGCAACCCTGAGGGAATTGAACAACCTCATGAGTGCACATGGCATCGCCGGTTTGCCGGTTGTGGATGAACAAGGTAGTTATCGTGGAGAGGTCCATATCCTCGATCTGCTGAAGGTGGGCATCCCTGAATATCTGATGATGCTGGACAACCTGAATTTCCTGATGTCTTTTGAGCCCTTGGAAAAACTCTTCGATAAACAGGACGAGATAAAGGTAAGCGAGATCATGAGTCAGGATGAGATCTACTTACGTCCCGAAGCCTCGATCATTGAAGCCGTATTCGAAATGATCCTGCATAAAAAACGCTATATGTCTGTAGTAAAAGAAGGTAAACTGGTTGGTCTGGTAACCGCCATGGACGTTCTAAGGAAAGTAATCACGGCCTGAGCCATGTTCTTGATGCTCATTGCCCTGGCAGTTTTTACTGTTACCTATTTTCTAATCATCACCGAGTGGATAAACAAGATGCTTGCTGCCCTGGTAGGCGGTTTTGTGGTTATCCTGTTGCGTGTCGTAAGTCAGCATACCGCCTTTGAAGCCATAGACTGGAACGTTATCTTTTTCCTGATCGGGATGATGCTGGTGATCTCGGTGATGCGGGAAACGGGGATGTTTATGTTTATTGCCATCAAAACAGCAAAGCTGGCCAGAGGCAGGCCTCTCTTGATCATGATCCTGATGTTCCTTGCCACTGCGATAGTATCAGCGCTGATGGGTAGCGTAACCACCATCATGATCCTGGTTCCGATAGTGCTTCTTATCGCGGGTGAATTGAAGATACCCCCTACTCCCTTTATCATCACGATGGTTATCGCTTCAAATATGGGAGGGGCGGCAACCATGATTGGAGACCCTCCCAATGTAATGATAGGCAGCGCTACAGACTACAGCTTTCTGGATTTCATCGTGAACCTTACGCCACCTGTAGTCTTGATTGTAATCAGCAGTTTGGGGCTGATCTGGCTGCTTTACCGCAAAAAGATGAAAGTAAGCAATGAACGCCGGGCCAAACTGATGGAATACGGCGAAACAAACCTGATCCGCAGCAAGAAGCTTCTCTATGCCAGCCTGATAGTGCTATTCTTAATGCTGGTAGCCTTTTCTCTTCAGGTTCCCCTCCAGCTTGAAACTGCAACCATTGCCATGGCGGCTGGGCTTACCCTGGTCGTGATCGGTAGCCGTAAAAAGGTGGAAAAGATCCTGGTGAACGATATTGATTGGATAACCATATTTTTCTTCATTGGCCTGTTTATGATCGTGGAAGGTCTGGTATATACCGGTTTCATCGATCTTCTGGCCGGTTCGGTGGTCAAAATCACCCAAGGTGAACCCAGAACCACCTCCATGGTTATATTATGGCTGTCAGGAACCCTTTCAGCCATCATAGACAACGTTCCCTTCGTAGCCGCAATGATCCCCATGATCGAGAAACTGGGAATCTACATTGGCGACCCGGCCAAAGTTCATCCTCTTTGGTGGTCCTTGGCTTTGGGAACCTGCCTCGGTGGAAATGGAACACTGATTGGAGCTTCTGCAAACATTGTAGCAATTGGAATCGCCAACCGCAACGGCTTTAAGATCAGTTTCAAGGATTATACAAGGATTGGGTCAATTTTTACCCTGAATTCCATTCTCCTATCCACCCTCTATATCTGGCTGCG
>CAZNGW010000076.1:0-10809 GCA_964572925.1 uncultured Candidatus Cloacimonas sp.
TGGCTTTCGATCGTCTTTTTTGCCTCCGGGACGGCATTGTAAAGAAATTCATTGGTCGCACAGGGAAAATCAGCACATTCAGCACAGGATTGGAAGCTTTTACTAACCACACAAGCCCGGATTGGGCATTTATCACACCAGCTGAAATGCACACCCTCACTCATGCAGCCTTCGCAAGCGATGTCTGCAGCCTTCAATTCTGCATCATAGTTTTTACTCCAGCGCACAGCAATGTCCTCTTTACGGGCAAGGTCATTTGCCTGGTGGGCTTCGTAGCATTCGCAGCCCGGGCAATTCAAGCCACAGGCAGATAAAAATTTGTTCATGGCTACCTCACAATATCAGGAGAATTTATTGGTGATTTCTTCCATCCCAGGCAGGCGAAAAACCTTGAATTGATCTACGCGGATGGCGGAATCCGAAAGAAACTCGATCTGGTCTTTGTAGGAAACAAAATCTTCCTCGTGCTGACGAATGTGGCTCAGCAAATCAGGATGCACTACTATGCGCAGGGTTTTATCCTTGATAAAGTAATCGCTGCGGTTCAACCAACGATAAATGCGCATGGTAACAGCATCCTTGCTGATAATGCGCCCGCTGCCATTGCAGAAAGGACAGGGATCGGAAAAATTGGCGATCAGGGTACTGCGCATACGCTTGCGGGTAACTTCCACCAAGCCAAGCTCGGTAAAAGAATAAACTTTGTTCTTAGCCCGGTCACGTCGGAGTCCTTTTTTCAGCATTTCCAGCACTTCACTTTTGTGTTTTTCATCCACCATATCTATGAAATCTATGATAATCACACCGGAAAGATCACGCAGACGAATCTGGCGCGCTACTTCCGCAGCAGCTTCCAGATTGGTTTTGCGGACTGTCTCGTCATAATGCGACTTTCCGGTAAAGCTACCCGTATTGATATCTATGGCAACAAGGGCTTCTGTTTGCTCTATCTTGATGTTTCCTCCGCTCGGTAAATAAATACGGCTGTGAAACACCGTTTCGATCTTTTTCTCGATTGCCCAGGCATCAAAGATCGGCGAATCTTCCTTATATATTTCCACATTATCGATTAGTTCCGGCGAAATATCTTCCAATTGGCCTATAATGCTTCGGGCAAAAGCTTTATCGTCGATCACCAGGCGATCGACATGATCGCCAAAGAGGTCGCGGATCAGGTAGTTTTCCAGGGCATTTTCTTCGAAGACACAAACCGGCGCTTTGGCATGCTTGAGCTGCTTTTCGATCAAGCGCCAGGTTTTGGCCAGGGCTTTGTATTCATTCTTAAAATCGTCATCATCGCAACCTTCCGCTTCCGTGCGAACGATCAGGCCAAAAGAGGGATCTTTAAGTCCGGAAAGGATGTTGCGAATCCTGCTCCGCTCACTTTGGGAATATATCTTGCGGGAAATGGCGATCTTATTCTTATTGGGAAAGAGCACCAAATATTTGCCGGGAATTGAGATCTGTCCAGTTAAACGAGCACCCTTGGAACCGATAGGACCTTTATGCACCTGCACTACGATCTCCTGTCCGGGTTTCAACAGTTTACCTATCTGGGAAGAATCATCCGGATTAGTGCGGACTCTGGGATTATCATTTTCGTAGATATCCAGAAAATCCATCACAATATCGCTATAATGCAGAAAAGCGGTGCGTTCCAAGCCGATCTCGATGAAGGCTGCACCCATTCCAGGTAGAACGTCTTTCACTATTCCCTTGTAGATGTTTCCCACCGGATTTTGCTTATCCCGGCGTTCCACAAAAAGTTCTACCAGGCGGTTGTCTTCCAAAACAGCCACCCGCTTTTCCAAGGGATGGACGTTTACGATTATCTCTGTGTTAAATGAGTCTTTTTTCATATTAATCCAATTTATATGGCAGCATATATTGCCATTCTCCCGATGCCGGGATATTCTTTAATGAGCGCTCCAACTGCATCATTGGATCGTCCAGCATTTGCAGTTCCAGCTTCATTTTCATCAAGTCGGTATCTTTAAGGGCTTCCAGAAAGGTGGTTTTATTAGGCAAAACGGTTGTAGAATATGAAGTTAAGTTCACCATTTGTGCAGCTTTCCTGGTTGCGGCTTCCAGATTCCCAATTTCATCAATCAGATGGTTTTGCTTTGCTGCTGCCGCACTGAATACCCTTCCTTCCGCTACGGAATCTATGCTGCCGGGTTCATATTTGCGGGCTGCGATCACTCTGCTTTTGAATTCTTCATAGGTGCCAGTGGAGCTTCGCTTCAGGGATTCCACCAAACCTGGATCATAGCTCTGGAAAAGATTGAATGCGCCGGCAAACTTACCATGCTTCAGCGTCTGGGTTCTCAGCCCAAGTTTCTTGCCCAATCCCACAGTTTCCGGAATCATCCCGATCACACCGATCGAACCGGTAATAGTAGCTTCATCGGCGAAAATATAATCGGCTGCACAAGAAATGTAATATCCCCCTGAAGCAGCCACGCCTCCCATGGAAACCACTACTGGATAGTCTTTTTTCAGCTTGGTTAGCTGCTGGTAGATCAGCTCGGATTCCAATGCGCTACCCCCAGGGCTGTTAATGCGTAAGACTATGGCTTTGATATCCTTATCTTTTTTGATCGCCTTGATTATCTTTTTTACCTTGGCAACGCTGAGTACTCCCTGACCGCCAAAATCGGAATTCGTGCCAGGACTGATTTGGCCATTCAAGTAAACCACAGCAACTTTTGAGCCGCTTTGCTTCTCTTCAGCAGCATGGTAATCGGCAATGTCCAGTAGCTTGTCTTCATCCAAACCAAGCTTATCCAGCATGGCATCCCAACCCAGAGGAAAATCAATCAGGTTGAAAGCTTTGGCCTTGTCAGCGCTTACGAAGTAATCTTCCCGAGTTTCGAAGAAACCGGTAACCTCATCTACACTCAGTTTTCGTCTTTGGGCGATATCAGTCCGTAGAATGCGGTAACGTTCCCTTAGAGCAGCATCGATATTTTCCCTGGTCCCGGGGCTCAGTTCAGTCTGAGAATAGGGTTCTCCGGCTCCTTTGTAGGCACCAGATTGCAGAATGTGCATCTTGATGCCCAGTTTATCCAGAAGTTCCTTGTAGAACATCAGATTAGCCGAAACTCCTTCCAGCAGCAAACCTGCTGATGCCGAAGGCTCCATATAGATCTGGTCAGCATAAGAAGCCAACAGATAATCACCCTGAGTAAGATAATCTCCGAAAGCAACTACCGGCTTACCGCTTTTTTTAAACTCCATGATGGCCAAACCTATCTCAGAAAGCGCAGGATAATTGATCTGGATGAAATCTGGTTCGATCAGCAACCCTTTTATCCGGCTATCTTTGGCAGCAGAACGTATCCCTGCTGCAATCTCCTGCGAGCTGAGAGTTACCGAACTGAACCACTTCATCTGCTCTATCTCATTGTAATCGTTGATCAAAGCAGAGGGATTGAGATGTAGCCAGGCATCAGAAGGTACTTTTGCAGTTGAAAAAGTCTCTTTCCCAAAAGTGGAGACAAATCCAATGATAAATGCCACGATTAGCACAACCGGAAAGATGATGCAGCCTAAAAGCAAGGCTTTTTTATTTGTCATGATAAACTCCTTGATGGACAATAAAGCGGATAAAAAGATGAGTGAAGTGGCGGAGATGTAGGGATTCGAACCCTAGAAACGCTCGCACGTTTACACGATTTCCAATCGTGCTCCTTCAGCCAACTCGGACACATCTCCGCACGATTCTGCGTCATAATTTTTCGCTGCCTTATTCTGTCAAACATATTTAGTGCCTGAAATGCCGGTATCCCGTGAATACCATGGCCATATCCAATTCATTACAAGCTTGAATGCATTCCTCATCACCCTTGGAACCCCCAGGTTGGATAATGGCTGTAATGCCCTGCTGATAAACTTCGTCCACGGAATCACGATAGGTGAAAAAACCATCTGAAGCACAAACCGCTCCCTTTAACTCATGCCCATATTTCTTAGCCTTCCAGATAGCTAAACTTGTGGAATCGATGCGAGAAGTTTGCCCACTTCCCATACCCAGAACTCTATCCTCAGTATTGAGCACAATGGCGTTCGATTTGAGTAGCGAAACCACCTTCCAGCCATAAGCCAAAGCCTGGTATTCCCGCAAGGAAGGCTGTCTGTTGCTAACAACTCGCCAGGTTTGGGGGGGGTCCTGAACCAGATCCCATTCCTGAGCCAGATAGCCCTGGGCAAGAGCTTTCAGTTCCCAGGAGGTGGCAGGTTTTTGCAGGAACGAAGGCGCATAGCGAATCAAACGGCGGTTTTTCTTTTTTTGTAGAAGTTCCAAAACGCCTGCTTCATAATCCTGAGCGATAATGATTTCGGTGAAGATGCTGTTGATCAAAGCAGCCGTTTCCATGTCCAAAGACCTGTTTAGACTCACTATTCCCCCATAGGGAGAAACAGGATCGGTGGAAAAGGCCTTTTTGTAGGCTTCGGCCAGACTTTGTCCACTACCTATGCCGCAGGGATTGGTATGCTTCACAATAACTGCGGTAGGCTCGGAAAAAAGACCAATCGCCTTCAGCGCTGCGTCGATATCCAGATAGTTATTGAAAGATAGCTCTTTGCCATGCAGGAGTTCCCAGCCTAAATCCTGATTTGCATATAAGGCAGCCTTTTGATGGGGATTTTCACCATAACGCAAGCTGCTTTGCAGAGGGCAGTTCAACGTTATCCGGGAAGGAATATCCAACTCTGCAGAGGTTCCTTGCTCCATGTATGCGGCAATTTCTGAGTCATATTGGCTTACCAGGTCAAAGGCTTTGTATGCCAGATAGCGGCTCCAACTTTCGGGCAGTTGCTTTTCTGCTTTCAGATATGCCAGGGTGTCTGCATAGTCCAGGGGATCAGTTAAAACCGCTACCTGGGTATAATTTTTGGCTGCGGCACGTATCAAAGTGGGACCTCCAATATCAATGTTCTCGATGATCTCACTGTGCGTGGAATTCTCATAATGACGAACCCGGGAAAACGGATACAGGTTCACCGCCACAACGTCTATCAATCCGATGTCGAGTTCTGCCAAGGTTTTCAGATGTGAACTATTGCTACGGTCTGCCAGGATGCCACCATGTATTTTGGGATGCAGGGTTTTCACCCTACCGTCCAGAATCTCCGGAAAGCCTGTTAGCTCGGAAACCTGGACAAGGGACTTGCAAAACTGCTGAAGATGCCTGGCGGTTTGGGATGTGGAAAGAATGATGTAGCCCAAAGCCTCCAGTTCCATGGCAAGGGTTTCAATACCGCTTTTATCGGATACACTGATTAAAGCGTATTTCTTCATTTATCACCTTCTTCATCGATAGTTTCTATAAGATTTTTTAATTCATGTTTGCTGATGATCCCTTCCAAGCGTTGATTCATCTTCGAATCAGAGAACATTTCCAAGGTGATCCGCACCGCTTTCTGAGGTTCCTTGCGCACAAAACCATTGTTCAAACCTGAATCAATCACACTAACCAATACAATTCCACCCAGAATTATCACCCAGTTCAGGTATATCCACATCAAAAAAATTGGCAAGGCAGCCAACACACCGTAAACGGCCTGGACATTGGTAAGATTATAAATGTAGACATCAAACAGAGATTTAGCCATTACCCAGATCACGGTTGTCCAGAAAGCACCCCTGATCAGCGATGATCGCTTTATCCGCACCGAGGGCAGTAACATATACAAAAACATCATGGCCAGAAACTGCAGGATAAAGGGAACTATCACCATCAGCCACTGCAGAAGCGGATACTTCAGCAACCTGGAGATCAGCGGAATTGAAGAACTGGAAAACAGCAGCACCATGATCATCAATCCGAAGACTATGGTTCCAAAAAACTTCACGAACTGGGTAAGCATATCCTGCGAGGCTTTTAGCTGCATGCTCAGAATCCGGTCAAAGGTATCACGGATCACGGTAAAGAGCGAATAAGAAGTGATTAACAGGATCACAAAATTGAAGATATTGAATCCTGCCCTTCGCAAAAAGAGTTCGTCCACAAAGTTCAAAATCGCATTAGCCGAACCTGGAATGAAGTTCTTGGCTACAACGTCCCGGAATTTATCCCCCAGATTCAAAAAGGGGAGGTCAGGAGCGATTAGAACCAGAAAAGTGACGAAGGGCACAAAACCCAACAATGTGATATAGGTCAAACTTGCTGATTCTTTCAGGATGCCCTCGGAGATGATCCGATTATACAAAATCCGTAAAAAAACCCAGGACTTGCGAACAAGCTGCGCCCTGCGCTTGGGAACCGTGAGGTATATATACACCTTATAAAGATCGATGATGGCAATTCGCAGATAAGACGTAATCCAGATAAAAAACCTGTGCAGAATACCTGATGATGTCTTCTGTTTACCCATTTATTCTTCCCTTAAAGCGATGACCGGATCAAGCCGGGCAGCCCTGACAGCCGGAACAACACCAAAAATCAAGCCAACCCCAGCAGAAACCACTAAGGCAGCCCAGATCATTTGCACCGTGGCCACCACTGTCAACTGCAAGTATTTTCCCACCTGTCCGATAATCCCAAAGCCCAAAAGGATTCCTAAAACCCCACCCAGGGTGGTGATCAATACGGTTTGCACCAGAAACTGCAGAAATATATCCCTTCCCCTTGCTCCAATAGCCAAACGAACTCCAATCTCACGGGTTCGTTCTTTGATGGCGGCCAGCATGATATTCATGATCACGATTCCGCCTACCAAAAGAGAGATTACGGCAATCAGGACAAAGATGGCACTAAAGATGCGGGAATTTGCCTGCATTGTGTCCATTTCCTCTTTGGCCGAGCTGACTTCCAAAAGCCGTTTTCCGGATTTCAGGTTCAGAATCAGATTTTCCACCTTTTTCCGAAGTGCGGTGGCAGCTTCGGGACTGCTTGCCCGGATATCGAGTGATTGGATTCGAGAGCCGGGATTGATCTTATGCACCATCGTGGAGATTGGGATGAAGCTGCGTTCATTAAGGTATTCCAGGGCATTATCGCCAAAAGCAGCCCCCCCGCCCTGATTTTTTAAGTAGCGGTGAGTCATTATGCCCACCACCTGCATGGGGTTCCCTTCCAAGCTAACGTATTCGCCAAGGGGATTACGGCTGGCAAACATCTCTTCGGCAACCTTCGAGCCCAAGACTATTACATTGGCATTCTCATCTATATCCATGTCTTTAATAAAGCGACCTCGGTCGGCAGTCCATTCCTCCACTTTGGTAAAATCTGGCATTACTCCCAAAACCGAACCCCGATAACGAATTTCTCCTTTGGTAAGTACCGCTTCCCAGGTTAAAGCACTTGGGTTGAAGGCTTCCGCTTCAGGCAACATAGACTGTAAATAGCGAATTTCCTTCAGATTGAAGGAAGGATCACCACCTTGGGAAAAATCATAGTTCCAGTTGGGATGCACCTCTATCTTGTTAAGGCCACCCCGTTCCTGCATCCAGCTCATAGTGCTTTTATTCATGCCGCTAACGATGGAAAGCACCACCATGATGCACATTACTCCCAAGACTATCCCGATGACTGTAACCACACTGCGAACCTTACGCAGCATGATGTCGGCCAGACCAAGTTTTATAGATTCGCTAAGGTGTATCGCCATCCACTATTTTCCCATCCATGATCCTGATAATCCGGTCGGCCCTTTGAGCAATGTATTTATCGTGGGTAACCATGATCACAGTGTTTCCTTGCTTATGAAGCTGGTCAAAGATTTCCAGGATATCGCCTCCAGCCTGGGAATCGAGATTCCCAGTGGGTTCGTCTGCCAGAAGGATGGAGGGATCGTTCACAATCGCCCTGGCAATTGCAACCCTTTGCCTTTGACCACCAGAAAGCTCGGTAGGCTTGTGTCTCAGCCTGTCACCCAAACCAACGCTTTCCAGGATCTCCTTGGCTTTTTGCCGGCGTTTGCTATAGCTCATGCCACCATACATCAGCGGTAATTCCACATTTTTAAGGATATTCAGGTGCGGCAATAGGTTGAAAGATTGGAACACAAAGCCGATTTTACGGTTCCGAACCGCGGCCAGAGAAGATTTTGGCATTTTGGATACAAGGGTTTCATCCAGAAAGTATTCCCCTTCCGTGGGACGGTCCAAACAGCCGATTATATGCATCAAAGTGCTTTTCCCGGAGCCGGAAGGCCCCATTATAGCCACAAATTCACCTTTGTGAATTTGCATATCCACACCCGACAGGGCACGGACCTTGATCTTGCCCAGGTTGTAGTCTTTTACCAGATTCTGAGTTCTTATAATCTCCATTGGCACCTATTTTTCCACTTTTACCCCATTGTCTGCAGGGCTGCCAATATGTCAATCAAAAGATTGGGGAGTGGAGTCGATCTGCCCTTGAGAGCAATACAGCTTTCTGGATTTAAGGTGGGCAGATGGACTACACTTTTTATCGATGAGTGGAAAAAGCCCACAGGGCGATAGATTATAGCGATGGCGGTGTAGCGAAGCGGAACCCCTCGTTTTGGAACAGGTAGGATAGTAAGCCCCTTAGGGCGGCAAAGCACGTTTTCAGTCTCTCTTTCTGTCGCCCTAAAGGGCTTTTTTTTGCATTTGGTATATTTTCGAGGGTCTTCGCTTCGCTTCGAACCCATCGCTATAATCTATCGCCCTGCGGGCTTTTTCCACCATACCCACTTTCCCTCCTTTCCTCCTTTCCTCCTTTCATCCTTTCATCCTTTCATCCTTTCCCTCCTTTCCTCTTTTACTCTTTGTTTAATAAAGCTTTACGCTTAGTGGTTAATACAGATATCCGTGTTAATCCGTTCAATCCGTGAAATCCGTGTAACTATTCTGTTTTTTAAACCACAGAGAAAAGCTGAGAAAAGCAGAGGATATCAATAAGCTATTATCTTATGGTTTAGTTCTTTCGGTGCTTTCGGTGTCCTCGGTGGTTACAGAAATATCCGTGTTAATCCGTTCAATCCGTGAAATCCGTGTAACTATTCTGTTTTTCAAACCACAGAGAAAAGCAGAGAAAAGCAGAGGATATCAATAAGCTATTATCTTATTATTAAATCTCTTCGGTGCTTTCGGTGTCCTCGGTGGTTACAGAAATATCCGTGAGAATCCGTGTAATCCGTGCAGATCAGTGTTCCTGAATTTCCATCGGCGAACTAACATTCACCGCTACCAGGAAATGCTTCCCCCTCCTTCGATTTCCATGGGATTCATCCCTTTCCACATGCCTTTGAGGGTATTGGTATTGAACTTGAAGTCATTTTGCAAGGTGCCTGTTTTGAAAGGTTTCTGCAGATTATTGGTGTTTTTCATAATCTCGGCACTTAACATCGGGAAGAAGGCGTTTATTCCTTCCTGACTGGTGGCCATATAGCGCACCAAAGCAGAACTGAAAAGGCTTAGGGGTAGATTGGAGTTTTGCACGGTTTGCCCGGGTTCAGCGCTCAGGATGATTAACTGGTTGGGATTATTATTCGATGGCGGGGCCAAACTAAGCGGCACAGGTGATTTTATTCCGGCGGGAGCCCAGGAACGGCTTGCCTCGATGATCAGAATCGAGGTTTTGGCATGTTTCAGTTTATCAGCCATGCTGCCAATGTTATAGCTGGTTTTGTTATAAAGCTGAGGCTTGCCAAGATCTGTTCCGGAAGGAACCATATAGTTGTTGTTGTTATACTTGATGCCATGCCCGCTGTAATATACCACCACCTCATCCGTGGCTTTGGTCTTTACTGCAAAGGTGTCTATGGCGGTCTTAAAATCCGTGATGCTCAGGTTATTGAAACGGGTAACGCTGAAACCCAGGCTGGTCAGCGTGGCGCTCACAGTATCTGCATCGGCTTTGGGGCTGGTCAGACTGGCATTGGGGTAAGTCCAGTTGGCCATCACCAGAGCCTTGCGTTCGGCAAAGGCAGCTGTGATAATCAACAGCATTAGTCCAAGGATCAATATCTTCTTCATTTTTTCTCCAGATTCTTCAATTAAGGTTATACTAATGAACCCCTGTTTCGGTGTCAAGCTGGAAATAATTTGCCTCCTGAAAATACCTCATTATATATTTATATTTGTATTCTAATAATTTTTATTGCTTATATTAAACACGTGATTATTCTATGTATGCAAGGGACTATCTTTTAGTCCCAATAAACGAAAAGGAGACTATGATGAACAAGTTTCAATACCCTCTACTGCTGATGTTGATTGGGTTGCTCTGCATTTTTATCTTCTCCTGCAAGGACAAAGACAAGGACAATCCAACTGCCCCTGCCACCCCAAATTTCGAAACCTGGGACGACGAAATCTGGGCTTTCCAGAATACGATCTGGCTGGAACTGGATTACTGGGATACCAAATCCACTCTGGCTGAATGCACGGTGTTGCTTTCCGCCAAAGGCACTGATCCCTCCGTTAACCTGAAACTTAACGGCGAGACCCTGACCTTCGATGAGACAAATCAATACACTGCCGGCACGATCTTTTGGGCCTTTCTGGATTCACTGGATACAGCCCAACCAGTAGCCTATGATTTAACTACCGCCAAGGGAAATTTTACCGGGACCATCACCGTGCCCCAGATGGTAACAGGTTCATTCCCAATTCTTGATCCCCTGGCAGATTACCAGGCAACCTGGAGTTTTTCACCCAATAACAATATCAGTCCAAATTTCAATGTGTTCGAGTTTGGGGTCCAAAATCTGGATGATTATAACTACCATTGGATGAGAAAGCAACTTGCTGGAACTGACCGAAGTTATACTGTCAGTAAAAGTTTCTGGGAAGACTTCACTATGGTCGCAGATTATGTAGACGTATATCTG
>CAZNGW010000077.1:0-4324 GCA_964572925.1 uncultured Candidatus Cloacimonas sp.
GTGGCGCATTACCGCAACAAGATGTTTTACCGGGTGATCGCAGTGAAGGATATTGACCGCTTTGCCCTGGTAAGTCTTAGCGCTTCCAGACGCCAGGAAAGCCCTCTGACCTGGGCAGAAGTGCGGACTAAGTTCTTTGGCAGAAAACATAATTATGGCATAATGAAAGAATAGAAGTTTTCGGGAGTAATCGTGTCAAACCCAGCTTGCGGATAGAGATCGGCAAAGCCTGAGGGTATCGCTGTTTTTCTGGCAGGTTTCCATTTGATCTCATAGCCAGAAATGCCCTCTTCCGTGGTTTCTATCAGGTCAATTTCCTGCTGGGTCCGGGTTCGCCAGAAATAGTTTTTCCGGTAGTTATGGGCATAGTGGTTGTATTTAAGTCGCTCAGAAATAACGTAGTTCTCCCAGAGAGCTCCAGTGTCTGTCCTCAAATCCACGGGTTGAAACGAACCCAGAAGGGCATTGCGGATCCCATTATCCCAAAAGTAAATCTTCTTGCTTTTCTTCAGCTCGTTCCTCAGGTTTTGAGAGTAGGATGATAACCTGAACAGCACAAATACCTTTTCCAGTAAATCGATGTATTTCTCCACCGTCAGCGAGGACACCTTCAGCGTATTTGCCAGTTCCAGGTAGGATACTTCCTTGCCAAGCTGCAGGGCAAGGGCGATCAGGAGTTTGGAAATCAGATCGGGCTTGCGGATCTCATTGAAAACCAGCAGGTCTTTATACAGGCAGCTGTCGATAATGTCCGAAAGGATTTCTTTCTGAAAACCAGCCTTTAGCACTGCATCAGGATACATGCCATAGATCAGGCGTTGAGCCAGCAGCCGTTTTTCAGCTATCAAACCATGATGATCCACCATTTCCCGGCAGGAAAACGGATACAAATGAAAGGTAAATTTCCTGCCTGCCAGGGTTTCCTGGATCTTGTCCAACAGCCCGATGGCTGAGGAACCGGTTACGATCAATTGAATCCCCGGGATATTATCTACCATCAGCTTGATAGTGATCCCGATATTTTCGATCCGTTGCCCTTCGTCTATCAGAATCATGCTGCTGTTCCCAATATAAGCCTGCAACTGGGTGGAGCTTACATTCTGCAGGTTGTGCCGGACATCCGGTTCGTCGCAATTCAGATACAAGGCATGCTGATGCTCTGAAAGAATCGTTTTGAGTAGTGTAGTCTTTCCTGTTTGCCTGGGACCGCTTATGATTATGGCTTTCCCTTGGAAAAAATAGGGCTTAATGAGCTGATAAAGAGTCCTGGATATCATCATTCTTCTATCCTGATATAAGTTTTCAGTGCCTTTTTTATATTACACTTGGATTATGTCAAGACTTTTCTTCAGATAAGGCTGCTGGGACGAAGGTTTACTGCTATTGTATGAGCTAATAGAGCCCGGCAAGCTAAAGCTCTGGAAGGACGTAATCCTAATAGCCTGGGGACTGAACTATATGAGCTTGGGGCAGCAAAAGCTCTGGAAGGGTGAAATCCTATAACCTGGGGTCGGACTACATGAGCTTGGGCAGCTTAAGTCCTGGAGGGACGAAATCCAATAGCCTGGGGTGGAGCGAAGCGGAACCCCAGGTAGTATGAAAGATCGTAGGAACCCCGTCAGGGAAACCCCGTCAGGGGTGACACCAAGGTTAATCGCAACCGGATATATCTTGCTCACAAGGGTTCAAAGGCTTTTTGCTCTCAAGTCCGGGGATTCACAGCCCAGGCTAATTTGATTCACCTCTCTTGAGGTTAGTCATGCTGCCTAGCTGGCAGATTCATAAGAACTTTATCCCGGAATAACTTGAAAAAGTTAGATAACTGAATCCCATATTTTATCCTCCTGATGAGCAAACTCAAATCAGCAAGCATCTAAACTCCCCCAAAAACACCTTGACACAAACGGCTGGTTTGGGAAACTATATCAGTATGAAGGTTTGAACCGTTCCCTGCAAAACAGAACTGCATGCTGATATCGCAGATTTATTTTTTGTATGCAGCAAAAAAAACGGGACGAGTAAACATAGGTTGTTCCTCTGGAGTGATTATGAAGAAACTAATAGGTGCCATGCTAATGCTGATTTATTGCCTGGCAATGCATTCAGTGATTCATCAGGTGGGCGGGTATTTTGTAGATTATTTGTATTTCAATAGCATTTGTTTGCAGGGTGACAAAGCTTACGTTACTGATGCAACCACCTCAAATGCTGTTGGGTTTATCATTCTGGATATCTCCAATCCAACCAGTCCTGTTTTAGCAGGGACAGCAAATGATTCCCACAGACTTTATGATATAGATGTTTTTAACCAAAGAGCATATATCGCTGCCGGTGCTTTGGGATTTCAAATCTGGGATGTGTCCAACCCCATGGCTCCAATACTACAAACGACAATTAATCTTGGTGGAACCTGTGAGAAGCTGATGATTGACGGTGATAGACTTTACGCTGCAATCCAATATGAAGGTGTGAAGATATATGATATCGCAGAGCCTACCCCTGTTTATTTGGGTGGGTATTATACTAACATAAGTGCCTTTGATGTATTTGTGAACGGTGCGCTGGCTTATATAGCTGACAATGAATTTGGTTTAAAAATAGTCAACGTAAGTAATCCTGCGAACTGCTCTCTGATGGGAAGTTACAACAGCTATTATGGAGTAAAATACCTACATGTGGCAAACGATCTGGTCTTCTTGTCCGATGCCCATAATGACAATTACCTGATTGATGTCTCTGTGCCCTCCAATCCGGTGCTTATGTCCACAATCCCAGATATGTGGATTAAAGCTGCATATATTCTCAATAGCTACCTCTTTGCCATGCAAAACACCCCTGGAACAGGGGATAAACAGCTTAAAATATATGATATAGCTAATCCTTCTCAGCCTCTCCTGGATTCTTTTTGCATAATCCAATCTTCAGCGTCGTCTATTGCCGTTTTAGGTGATTACATGTATCTAGCAGTTGATTCTGAAGGAGTTATCATCTTTGATATCAGTGATTTGTCTAATCCTGATCTGATAAGCACATCTCACATTCCAGCTAGTGCAAATGCAATTGAGATAAGCGGGAATTATGCCTATATTGCAGACAACAACCAAAGGCTGATTCAAATGGATATCTCCCACCCCTCCAGCCCGCAACTGGTTTCTCAGTATGCGTTTCCCTATCCCTTTTGGGAGATGGTGCTGGATAATGATCTTGCCTATGTTACGGCAGAGGAAAACGGATTGCATATTTTAGAATTATCAGAAGATAATTCGCCCCCAACCAGCAACTTTAATTTACTGGCAACCCTGCCTACCGGCTCAGCGGCGAAAGATATCTGCCTGAATGGTCATAATGCCTTTGTAGCCAATACTGATAATCTCATGATCGTTAACATAGAAAATCCAAACAATCCCAGCATCTGCAACCAGTTTACTCATCCCGCTCTGGTAGATTACTTCTATTTGGCAAAGTATCAAGATTACCTTTTTCTGACGGGTTGGACAGATCCTATATCCATAATCAACGTTAGTGATGTATCCAATCCGTTTAGAGTGGCTACGGTTAGTAACCCTTCAATAACAAGTGGGATTGCAATTAAAGACCATTATTTATTCCAGTCCAGCTACGATTTTCCCATCAGGATCTACGATATCAGCAATCCCATGTCTCCTGTATATGTAGGCACTATCTCAAACGAGTCTTCACCCTACTATCTCATCAATATATATGATGACTACCTCTTCATATCTTTTTGGGCTTCCAACCGAATCATGTGTTATAATATCAGCAATCCCGTTGCCCCAATTCTGGCAAGAGATTATTCTTGGACCTTACCGACCTATGACTTGTATTATAGACAAGGAATTCTATACACTTGTAACCATGAATATGGGTTTTCCGTCCTCAGCTTTGAGCTACCTTCAAGTAATAATGATCCTCACCAGACTCCAACCCTGTTATCTTTCAGCAATTACCCAAATCCATTTCCTGAAAACACCACTTTCAGCTATTATGCCAAGGAAAATCATCGGGCAGTACTGGAAGTGTTCAACCTCAAAGGGCAAGTTGTTTGTCATATTCATTCAGGAGCTAAAAATGCAGGATCACATACGATTAACTGGAATGGAACCGACGACCAAAATCGAAGGCTTGCCAGTGGCATCTATATTTCCAGATTAACAATTGGTCGCCAATCTGCTGTAAAGAAAATCATCAAGTTATAAAGGCTTGGATTCCAACTAAGATTTCTATCCTTATGATATTTGAGTAGTGTAGCCAGCTAAATGGAAAACCCCACTGATATAAGGCTCCCAGGTTACTACAGCGACAG
>CAZNGW010000077.1:4424-10785 GCA_964572925.1 uncultured Candidatus Cloacimonas sp.
GCGGCGGGGGATGGGGCTTGCCTCTATGTGCTTAACTCAGAGCTTGATGCCAGCGGCTTGGAGTTATGGGGAAACACTGCCCAAAGCAATGGAGGAGCAATTGCTATCCTGAATAGCCAGGCACGGCTGAGCAACAGCAGCATCAGCCAGAACAGCGCACATCTGGGTGGGGGCATATATGCCAATGAAAGCAGGTTGAAAGTAGATTGCAGCTCGATTCTGGATAACGCTACTACAGGCAGTTCCCGCAAAGGGGGTGCCATCTACGTAAGTTCCACTGATTCTTTGGACATCACTGGTTCCACACTCAAGGGTAACAGTGCCGACAACGGAGCCGGGATCTATGTGCAAAACACCAATGGAATCAAAATCCTTGGCAATAAAATTGTGAACAACACCCAGAGCCTTGCCAGCTTTGCCAATGGCGGTGGGGCGATATATTGGAACAATGCCTGTTCGGGGATGGTGGCGAATAACCTGATTGCCAATAACACTGCCTATCAGGGAGGTGCAGGATATGGGCTGGCTGCTCTGGACTTCAGAAACAACACTATTGCCAACAACCGGGCAAATTACCGGGGTGGCGCTTTCTATCTGAATGCCTGTTCGCCGAGCTTCCAGAACTCCATTCTGTGGGGCAATACTGCTGCCAGCGGAGGAAACCAGCTTTATCTTCAAACCAATAGTTCCGATCCGCCGATCCGCTATTGCGACGTGCAGGGTGGCACGGCTTCTTTTGGGCTCAGTACCGGTTCTTATACCGGGGTTTATGAGAACAATCTGAACCAGAATCCTCTGTTCGTTGCTCCTTCGGCGGGAGTGGGAGTGAATTACAATGCCCTAACCGCAAACTGGAATTTGGGAGGAAGCTCACCCTGCATCAATCAGGGTGATCCTCTGACTGATAATTCCTTGTATCCATTTGATCTGGAGGCAAATCCCAGGGTTGATGGGTCTGTTATAGACATGGGAGCTTATGAATACCAGTTCACTGCGGCACCGGGAATTCCGGAGAATGTTGCAATTTCCGTGGAAAACGGACAGATCATCCTGCAATGGGACAGCGTTCCCAATACCCAAGCCTACAGGATTCTGGCTTCAGAAAACGCTACAGGCCCCTTTGAGCTTGACCTCAGCGCTCAAGGAAGCTTTGGAGTAAATGGTAGTCGGCTTTCCTGGACAACAGCACAAAGCCAGAATATCCACAGGTTTTATGTGGTAAAAGCCTCCACACATCGCTGACAATCCTGTCTATTCGTAAATTTAGCTGGTGATAAGCTGTTATGAAACCTTCATTATAGGGCGTGGATCACCAGGATTCGTCGTAGTGGATAACTTTCCAGCCTTTGTCGGTTTTGTGCCAGATCCAGGTTTCGGTAAGCTTCATATCGGCTGTTTTTCCGTCCTTTTGAGTTGCGGTACTTTCCATGATGCCTTTCCAGAGCACGTATTCCGAACTTAGGACTCTGATCGTGGATTTGGTGGCAGCCAAAGTTTGCTTTGTGAAAGGCTCGTATGCTTTTTTCACCTCCTGTAGCAAATCGGATTTGGAATATTCCTTAGCGCCCATGTAAAATGAATCCCATGGTTCATCACTGAGGTATTTCTCCAAAGCATCGGTGTTCATTTTTTCTGCACTGGAAGTGAGTTCCTGCATCAATGCCGAGATTTCTGCCTGGACTGCAGTTTCGTTGTTATCAGTAGTTTTTTCTGTGTCCTTTCCTGATTCGGAAGGCGTTTTGGGGTTGCAGGCCATAAGTATGAGCATCATTAAGCCGAGCACGAACAGCAGTTTTTTCATTGTTCCTCCATATAAGCAAATTGTATAGGCAAGCTTACCTGTAAGAAAAATGCCTGATTTGTGTCAAGTTGCTTTCCTTTATCTGGCATTGTTTAATGGGTAACGCCATGAGTAATGGGTTTATCATCACGAAGTTCCCTGTGGAAATCTTGAAACATTCATGTGCTCTAGAGTTTATGAATCCCTGATTTTGAGCTTGACAAAAACAGAATGGCACAAAGCATAAGTTTATGTATTAAACAGAATTCGAGGTGTGAAATGAAACAAAGTTCAGTTTGTGTGTTTTTCCTTTTTCTGTTTTTTTCAGTTGGCTTGGGGGCTATGGAGTTTCATTCCTTTGGGGGAGGAGAATGGGGAGATGCAGTCACCTGGTGGGGGAATATATTTGGTCCGGTTCCGGGACCTGAAGATGATGTTTTTATCTCAGCAGGAACAGAAGTTCTGGGAGGTGGAGATTGTCACAACCTTACAATTGAGTCAGCAGGTGGATTTCCTGGTAGATTGACCGGGCATCACGGAGGTTATGATGGATGCCGGATTCGGGGTGATCTGGTTTGCGATGGTTACCTGATTCCTGGTTCTGGAGGTGGAATCTACGAATTGGAGTTGTGGGGAAACCTGACGGTAAGCAATCTCTTTAGACCCACAAACTTACATCTAACGGGCAGCAGTATGTCGATTACTGACCAGGTCTCAATAGCGCAGAGCCCTGGTGCAACTATTCATACAGTCATAACAGTTGCCATGCCCTTTCCTGGAATCAAGCTGCTCAGTGATTTTTCCCTGGATTCCAATGATGGCTACCATGTAAATGGAACGCTTACCGGCGCAGAGATCTATTTGAACGGGTTTACCATTTCCCGGAGCACGCTGATCAATTGCTACTTCCTGAATAATCCTGACTGCACTACAGGCAGCATCGCAGATTGTAAACTGTCCAATGTGCAATCCTGGATCCAGCTTACCAATCTTGGCACCACCGATCTGCTGAACAACCAATGCGTGTTTAACGGCGATTTCATCAATAACGGTACTCTTAACGGCCCAATTTCCATGAGTGGCAGCTTCGAGTGTTCGAATTTAACCAATAACGGCATTCTGCAAGCGGGTTGGAACGGCTCGTTGAATACCCTCTGCCATGGCAATATTATAAATAACCACACCCTGAAGACCGATCTGGTCTGGACAGCCGAAGTGGTTCATACCTGGACGGAAGGGGCAGGTTCTTATACGGAAGGCAACTACGTTAATCTATCTCCAGGACTCATCCTGCTCAGCGATCTGACTCTGCAAACCGGCAACACCTTTTATACCGGTGTTTTGAACCTGAACGGGCACTGCCTGCATAATACCACTTTGATAAACGGTCATTTGAACGGTGACAGTGGCGCCTTGGATAGCTGCAATCTGTCCACGGTGGACGTTTTTGGCGAGATCTATATCACAGGTATCTGCCAACTGCTGAACAGCGATACGGTGTTCAACGGAAGTACTTGCGTAACCGAAACACTTGCTGGTTGCACTTCAGATAATTGCAGCACGGCAGTTCATGGTTTATTTTACAATTATGGCACTATTTCCCCAGGCTGGAATGGGCAGCTTTATCTTACTTTGGGCGATGGTTTCAGCAACCATGGTTCCACCACAGCCGATCTGATCACCTTCAGCGGTAGCGAAACCCAATACCTGAACTGGAGTGAAGGCGCGGTATTTGCCTTTGATATTCTGAACCAATGTCCCGAATTGGTTCTGATGGGATCGAGCCTTGTAAATGCCAATAACAAAAACTGGAACTTGGGAACCTGCACTTTGGCAATTCCGCAACAGCTTAGTTTTATTAACCTTACAAATAGTGTTATCGGGGGTGGTTTTGGACTCTACCTAAATCATGCCATCCTTACAAATATGCAGTTTGAAGTCCCCGTTACCGTGCAGGAAGGTGGTGTTCAAGTTACTGGGACGGACGTTAGTTTTGCTGCCGAGCTAACCCTTTTAGGCCAACTGGCAGGCGAAAACTGGGTTGACAACAGTATTTACTGCGAAAGTAACCTGATTGTCAGTGGGGGCAGCCTGAACGATGGCTACAGCGGAAGGTTAACGGCTTTTCTGGATGCCGACCTGATAGTCTATAACGGTGATGTGGTGCTTTACAACCTTATTTTTGGAACCGGTCCACTACATCAGGTAGCGCAATATAATTCAGGTTCACATTTCAGTTTCATCGCCGATACCCAGAGCGGACAAACATTGAAGCTGCTTACTGATCTGGAAGTGGGGACTAATAGTTTGTTCCGTCTGAATGGTGGTATTCTTGACCTGAACAGCCATCTGCTTACCCTGGCCAGGCTGAATGGCGGAACTGCACAAAGCGGCAACCTTTTTGCCTGTAACCTGGCTGGAATGCAGCTTGCTGACATCACCTTAAATGACACCAATAATCTGGAGGATAACAATTGCGTGGCAAGCGGTTCTTTAACCGTGCAAGGGGCACTTGTATCCATGAATTGGGAAGCGGCTCAGTTCACTGTTCTGGGTGATATTTACAATAACGGCTTATTAAGTGGGGGTTATGGAGGCAGCTTGGCTGTGCTCTGTTTTGGTAACATTGCCAATTGCGGAACCTGGGAAGCCGATACCAAACTGAGGGGAACTGCCAGCCGCAACCTTAGCCTTAATACCCCAGGCCATTTGATCACGATAGATACCAACAGCCTGTTTACTCTTAACGGAGTTAATCTGCTGTCATCCTTCACGGTTGAAACGGGCTCTGCAATAACGATTGGAGCGGGAGCCGGGCTTACCATGGTTAACCCGGACGATTTCTACCTCGCCAATCAAAGTGGTTATGGCAGTGTCATCGACCACGGCTATCTGTCAAACATGCGCTTTGTGAATGGGCTTAACCCACTCGATTACTATGGCTTAAGGCTTACTCCCTTCACAGCTATGGCGGGAGACTATACGGCTGTCGATGTGTCGCACGTTTATGGCGAAAGCCCGGATGGCATAGAGGATACTTATCTTGAATACTGGTCGGTAACCCCGCATGGACAAAGCCAAATCCAGAACGGCAGACTTTGCTTTACCCACAGTCCCGATCCCTACAGGGTTGTTGAAGAGGGTCTGGAGCTGTATTACCGCCAACTGGGACAAAGCGTCTGGCAGCACTATAATGGCGATTTCAGCTATTCCACCACAGAGCACAGCTACACGGCAGATGATATCCCTGTGGGCGGTGAATATGTATTTGTGGTGGGAACCCTGGCAGCCCCTGAAAACCTGGTTTTGAGCTTGCAAGACAGCAGCGAAGGCAAAAAACCTGTTCTGCAATGGACAGCCGTTCCCGGAGCCTCACATTATCGGATTCTTTGCTCCAACGCTCCTTCCGGACCCTGGAGTTTTTGTGGAAACAGTTACGCTACTCAGTGGATCGACAATGCTGTGGCAAACCGTCGTTTTTATCAGGTTCTGGCTCGTTGGGGAGAGGAGTAGGTTCAGGTATTAAATAAAAGTATTAGTTACACGGATTTGCACGGATCACACGGATTAACACGGATCTATTTCTTAGTTACTTTATCACCTCGTCACATTTTTTGTTATTCTGTGTTTCAAAAAAATATCTCTGCCTTTCTCCAGATTTAACAGAAGTTTCAGTGTAGTCCATGTGCCCAAACCAGATATGGGTAAGCTTATAAATGGCGGTGGGTAAACCTACTCCACCGCATAACCCCATTCCCGGTAACCCGATCACTGTCTTGGCACTATCATAGCACATGATCATGCGGTATGATAGTGATAAGATAGTAATTTGATAACCCCTGCCATTTCTCCTAAAAAAAACTGGACACCCCCTCTGCCTTGTCATAATTGGTGCAAATTCCAAAAAGAGGAGCCAAACATGAAAAAAACGTTATTAATGCTGGGAATTATCTTTATTTTTGGGGGACTGCTGGCAAGCGAACTGGACACAGGGCTGGACAGAATGTTCCAGCAATGTTCACAGGTTGATCACAACGGACTTAGTTACCTGCTGGCTGATGATTATCTGGCTTCGGAGAACGATGCTTATGAATATGTGGCCTGGAATTCGGCTATGATTCTGTGCTCAGTGCAAAACTGGCTGGAATCGAGCTACGGTTCACGGCTCGGTTCCGTGGATGGGATTGCTGCTGCCTGGCCCACCGATTATCAGGATTTTGTGGTCTCGATTCCCTTTAGCGAAATAAAAGCCAAATTCGGAGAGGGACAATATGACGATTTCAATGATTTGGCAAGCGAGATCCGGGATTATGTGGATAACTATGGAGATGTGGGCAGCCTGGATAACTTTGAAGATTGAGTTTTTTAATAGTTACACGGATTTGACGGATTGAACGGATTAACACGGATGGTGAGCCAGGAGTCATTTTCGTCAAACCCCTCTACAAACTTACCTCGATTTATAGGGACGAAAAGGACTCATGCGTAAGTTCGGATTCAGGGTAAGCCATGAGTCCTTCTCGCCGCATAGATTGAGGTTTCTGAGGTGATTGGGATGGCGAGAATGACTCCTGACTTTGT
>CAZNGW010000078.1:0-10657 GCA_964572925.1 uncultured Candidatus Cloacimonas sp.
AACTTCCTGAAACTTCGGTATAAAGGAACATTGCTGTAGATAAAAAAATCCTGAAATCTCTCTAGTGTCGTACCAAGCATGTTCTGACGTATTAGTTATTGGCTGTCGATATGCCGGTGCGACAGAGGGAGCCAAGTGAAGGTCTGCCAATCTCTGAATTGGCAGAAACGACGAAGTCGTTTGAAGCAGAGGTCTCCGACCTCTTTGGCATAAAAAGGAGTTTGCCAAACCATACTTGACAGGGCACTAGTAACTCTCTGTCAGGTTACGAGCCAAGGCATTATGAAATGAGAGTTAAGTCAGTCTTATTTCTCTGAGCCATACAGATAATAGCTTATCAGCCTGTATAGATAAAGGGTTTCTTCGTCGCTTAGCCCGGCAAAGAGGTAGAAGATTCCTTTGCGGCTTTTCAGGATGATTCCCCTGGCTTTTACAAGCTTGGAAATCCAGTTCATGGCTTTGTAGCTAAAGCCTGCTGTTTGGCTTGCTACGGCATCCAGTTGGCTTTCTTTGGTGCTGTAATCGAGATTGATGATCTCTTCAGAATTTATAATAACTTCCCTGTTCCGTTGCTGTGGATATTGCAGCTTAAGCCGGTTGCTATTCACTGAAGTAACAAAGGAGTATTTTTGTGTGGAAACAAGCTTCCATAGCGCATTAAAAAGAGGAATTGCCACAAAGAAGACAAGGATGAAACCCAGGAAAACGTTTCCAATCGCAGAAGGGGTGGAGCTGTGGACAAAAAATCCGCTTAGCGGTCTTAAAACAAACAAGATGATTGCCAGAGCGAAGCCAAGCTGGATCAGAACTCCTATCAGATTTGATTTGGCAGGAGCACTGATTACCAGTTCATCCGTATTTTCTTCCACCAGACAGGTTAAGAACATAGGACGCAGAGGTTTTCGGATCCCGGTCTGCTCACTCGATTCAGAAACAGCTTCGTGACTGGATGATAGAATCTGAGGATGGTCGCTTGTCTTATCAACCAGGCTAAGGCTACAGAACTCACTTAGTTTAGTTCCCTCGGTTATTGCCGAGCCATAATCGATATTGCTGTATAGCTTTAGCTCTTTATCTCCGCCAATCAGCCAAAGGGTGTAGCTGTCTGCGCTGGCCGAATCACCAGTTTGTAATCTAAGCTCCAGGCTTTGGTAATCGCCCATAGAGTACGTGGTTGTCCAAATTGGCAGCATTAATCCCCTGGCAATGGTTACAGAACCCGTTCTGCGGTTCAGGCTTATCCAACTGCGTCCAAAAACCAGCGCTGCGCCAACCGCCGAAAAGGCGATCCCCATAAAACCCAGGATCAGCCAGGACCACCAAGGCATTTCGTTTGCATTGCTAAAAGGGACTATCTGAATTGTGGCAAGCAACAGAAAAACCCCTGCCAGAAAAAAGGGCAGCCCAAACAGGCTCAGGCAACCACCTCCGGATTTAAGCTCCAGAATGTCATCGCCGAACCAATGAAACACATTGTTGTTGATCTGCATAATTATCTCACTATTGATATCGAAATCATCATCACAAGCACTCTTTAGGTTTCTGAGGATATGTCCAGCAAAATCTGCCTGTCCGTCACAAGTTTTGCATAACAATGCTCAGTATTATTTGCAGATACCCATCAGCAGAATCATGGTTATGCTTGCTTGGATTGAGTGAGCAATAAGCGTGAACTAAGGGTCACACCCTTAATTGACGCTTATTGCTCCCTTATTGCCAGCAGGGAGAAAGGGTTGGGATATCCTCACTTCAGCATAAGAAGCTTTGCGATCCGAGTCTGTTTCTTATCGCTCAGTTTATATATATAAACGCCAGAAGTTACCGTTATTCCCCTATTATCCCGTCCATCCCATGTCAAATGGTTCTCTCCCGCTTTGCAGCTTTGTGAACTGAGCAAATCCCGAACCTTTTGCCCCTTCAGGTTATATACTGACAGGCTTATCACTTCATCTGACAGGAGATTAAAAGATAACTTTGTGCTTTCCCTGAAAGGATTTGGGAAACTGCTTAGTGAACTGGAAAGGGGTATCTGAACCTGGCTTTGGTCATCCAAGTTGGAAGCTCCGCTGCTTAAAACAGCTCCATAAACTGAACGAGTTCCTCCTTCCAAAGTCTCAAAGTTTGCCCTTTCATCCTGCCAGGTGATTACATTTTGTAGCCCATTGTTCGTTATGTAGATTTTTTTCTGGCTATTCGGGGCATTGCAAAGCACTTGTTTTTCTGACGCTTCTCCCGCAGGGGATAGATTAACCATAAACAGATCAGGATACCTGTTTGGAGGTGGTGTGTTATTCCAGATCAGCTTTTTCCAGCCATCCGGGAAAGCTATGATCCTGGCTTCATTGCCATAGCAGTTAATATAATTATCCAAAACTCTTAGAGAGCCGTCTATGGGATTGCCGTTACCGTCGTATCTTACATAAACCACCTCACCAACAAGGGTTTCAAAACTGGCATAATGAAAATCACGCAGGTAAATCAAATGGATAGCGTCATCACAATAGATATCCTTAACCCATGAAGTGAAGGTCGGGTGTGAAGTGGGAATTACAACTCCTTCCGGAGCCCAAAGGACTTGCCCCGAAGGAGAAATTCTTTGCATCCTGCTGCTTAGATATTCGCCAGATGATACAATGATAACATCATCTCCGAGAAACTGTATGAAAGGATATGGTGGATCAGTCGCGATTAGATTGTTTCCAAATACACTTACTCCTTCTCCGCTCCAACCTGGGGCAGGATCGCCATTTTCATCAATCCTTAACAGCCGGTATCCTCCTGATCTCTTACATAAAATGTAGCTTCTCTTTGCGGTGGTTAGCGTTCCGGAACTCATAATAACCCTTCCTGAGTCCCCCCACTGAAAAACACCATCGACTATTTTCTGACCTTTCACTACGTTTTGCAAATCAGTCCAAACCACATAAAAAGCACTACCCTCAGTCCATACCTTTAGAAAATTGGAATAACCGATATCCGGGCAGAGGAATAATGGTTCAAAATACCCCAAAGAACCATCAGGATTTATTTCCTGCCACCAGAATTGCCTCACTGAGTCTGCATAACCGCTTAAGGCTACACCTGTTTTATCCTGGTCATTTACTGCATAATCGACGACATAATAATAGGGATTTGCTTGCTCAGAGAAGTAATTATTCACTGTAAGGGGATTTAGATTCTGGTTAAAAATAGAGTAGTAAGACTTATATTCCGACAAAACAAGGTAGTTTTGCCCAACTTTTACCAAGCCTGCATTATCGTATGAACTGAAATCCCAAGCCTGAAGCACAGTTTCACTGGGATCAATAAGCAGCGAACCTGAAGAGTTTATCTTTTGATAGTTGAGAGTGTAGTGCTCAATATTTTCAAACTGAACCCAGACAAGAGTTGCAGGAACCTGTGCGGTCAGGTCGCTAATGAAAAATTTCTGAACAAATCTCGCTATATGATTACTAACTTCCACACCCCCATTGCCCCAAAGCATTTGCCCTTGGGGGCTAAGTTTGTAGATTCTCAGGGATGGTTGACCAGGCACCTCGACCAAATTAACAAGAGCTATAATGAGATTCTGATCATCCGCTTCCATTACTTGAGTATGCAGAAAGTTTCCCCAGACTGAGATACTCACGGCTGCTCCAGAAGGGCTGAGATCGGCGTTAAAACGCTGGAATCTCCAAAATCCTTCCGTCCAACGTGTTAGCTCCAGCCAAGATAGAACCAATGATCCATCCGACAATGCCTTTACCGGGACTACTTCTGTTCCATACAAAGCTGGATAAGCGTAATTCACGGCGGGAGTTACAATAACTCCCTGGCTGTTCACTTTCATTATTCTTTGCACGGGGTTTCCTGAAGTTGAGGTTCTGGTGACGATAAATTCTCCAGCCAGACCCGGATAGACATGAAACCCCGATGCTCCAAATGCCATAGAAGTAAGCCAGGGATCATTGCCTACTATGGTTCCGTAAGCATTCACCCTTATGGGATGGCTGCTCCAGGCATAATTAGTTCCCGTAAATCCCTGAACAATGTTTACGATCGCCCCACTCTCGTTATCGCTTAAAGCCGTTTGGATGCTCAGACTTTGATTTGCGGAATAGAGCTGAATTCCACCTACCGGAAAAAGATGATTAGCACTCTGATTTACTTTCTGCATTTTAACCGTCTGGTTGCTTTCCCCAATAACTGTGTAGAAGAGGAAGGCTCCGCCGTCTTCATTTGGCAGTATCTGCAACTCCTGTTTGCTCAAGGCAACTCCCTCCAAGGGAACCCCCTCGGTATCCCAAAGAAGCTGTCCAGCTTCGGTCATAAGCTGCATGTCTATACTAATGTATGTTTCCTTATAATCGAACCAGCAGATAAAGAACTTTCCTTCGCTGGTTCGCACTATCTGTGGGGAATTCTGCAAGCCGGGTTTCCGGCAGATAACTATTGGCTCAAGCCAGATCAGATTCCCGGAAGGATCTATTTTCTGTGCCAGAATATCCAGATCGCCAGCCTTGGAATCCTCCCAAAGCACAACTAACGAGCCATCAGAACAAGTGGCAGATATACCTCTATAGATCAAGTTCTCGTTCTTCAAAAGTGGAACATCGGTCTGGGCAACCATTGGAAAAGACAGTGCCACGAGAAAAGCAGCTATTGCAATTACTAAGCCACGCATTATCATAATTACCTCTCATGAAACAGGTATTGTAACAATTACTAATGCTATTATTTTGTCAACCATTTTAATTGTCAGCTTGATAGCTCTTATAGAAAGCACGATTTCCATGTTTATGACGTAATCCTGCGTTCCGATTCACCTTAATCGGTGTTTTAGGTTGACAGGAAAATCGGCTTTGTAGATCATAGCTCCATGAAAGAAATAGTTCGCAGAAGCACAAGGCGTATCTATCTGGGAGATATTCCCATAGGGGGAGATGAACCCATCATACGTCTTATATCTTCCATCCATAAATCGGTGTCTTGTGCCATGATAATGTGATGTTTTTTACCGTCAACCGTAAGCACCAGCTTTCTGGTAAAGCCGGTTTTCTTGATCACTACATCCTCAATGGATGCAATTGGCAGTTCCAGAACTATCCGGTTCTTTCTGAAGATATCTATCAACCATACGATAAAGAGCCAGGCTACCCCGGTAAGTAGGAATGATGAATCATCTTTACCCCACATCACAAAACGTAAATTTGTCAGGTAGGTTTTCATCTTCTTGACATCGCAGAAAGTTGCGAGATAAGTTGCTTTACCTTGTCGCACCAGGATTTCCCCTTCAAATAGCTCAAAAGAAGTCGTATCCATAGTAATTCCTTTTTTCAGCACACTGGATTTAACACTCAAACTGGGTATGAGAAAGGCTTGGAAATGTCAAGTTTTTTCAATCTTTTAATTTTTCACTTTGTAGGATAGCGACTCGATGATCTTGAATGATGGATAGTTCAGATTGCCCAGGAATAACACTTCACATTATTTCATATAAATACCGTAGAATTAGCTAGTTGCGCAGTTCATACACCGTCTTAGATTAGCTGAAGCCTTGCAAGCAACTGAGTGCTTTATTTGAGATTGAGATTTAGCAGCATTCTCACCCAATCAATATCTCAGGGTTCGCTTCAATCCTCCGGTTTTTTCGGTTGACAGAATAAACGTTTGTTATTAGTTTAGCGTCATGAAAGAAATAGTACGCAGAAGCACACGTCGTATCTATCTGGGTGATGTTCCCATCGGGGGAGCTGCCCCCATCAGCATTCAGAGCATGCTATCGGTAAAAACTTCCGAACTGGAAGCTGCCTCAAAGCAGATCAGGGAATTGGTGTCTGCGGGTTGCGACATTATCCGCATGTCAGTTATGGATTTAGATGATGCCAAAGCGATCAAGGAACTCAAAAAGGTGTCCGATGCTCCTTTGGTTGCAGACATCCACTTCGACTACCGTCTGGCTCTGGCTTCCATTTCGCATGGGATAGACGGACTTCGTATCAATCCCGGAAACATTGGCAAGGTGGAAGGTGTGCAGGCTTTGGTAGCTGCCGCAAAGGAACGCAAGATTCCCATTCGCATCGGGGTCAACAGCGGCTCTTTGCCCACCGAACTGATACAAAAATATGGCGTTAGCGCCAAAGCCATGGTGGAAGCCGCCATGGGCCATGTGCGAGTTTTGGAAGACCTGAACTATCAGGAGATTAAGATCTCAGTGAAGGCTTCCTCGCTGCCCTTGGTTTTGGAAAGCTACCGTAAACTGAGCCAGCTTTGCGATTACCCCTTGCACTTGGGGGTCACCGAAGCGGGAACCATGCTACGAGGCAGCATCAAAAGCGCCATTGCCCTGGGAATCCTTTTGGAAGAAGGGATCGGCGATACGATAAGGGTTTCGCTGACGGCTGATCCGGTGAAGGAAATTGCCGTTGCCAAAGAGATATTGGTTTCGCTTGGGCTGAAAAAAGGCCTCAGCATCATTTCCTGTCCCACTTGTGGACGCACCAGGATAGACCTGATCAGGCTTACCGAAGAGGTTGAAAAAGCTCTGGCAGCCTATAACGATGTTCCGCTCTCCATAGCCGTTATGGGCTGTGCCGTAAATGGACCAGGAGAAGCCAGGGAAGCGGATTTTGGCATTGCCGGGGGCAAAAACGAAGGCTTGCTCTTCGCTAAAGGCGAGATTATTAAAAAAGTGCCAGAAAACAGGCTGGTGGCTGAATTGGTCACCTCGGTTCAAGATTATCTGGGAAACCTTTGATTTGCTGTTCAGGATATTTCTAACCTTTCTGAAAATTGGTGCCTTCACAATTGGCGGTGCCTATGCCATGATCCCGTTGATCAAGCTGGAAGTATGCAAAAAGCATCAATGGATCAGCGAAGATGAATTTTTGGACGGCCTGGCCGCAGCCCAAAGCTGTCCTGGCCCCATATCGGTAAACCTAAGCATTTATATAGGTTATCATATCAGAAAAAGTAAAGGCATGCTGGTGGCGGTTCTGGGAACGATTTTACCTTCCTTCATTTCCATCGTTCTGATAGCCATGCTTTTCACCCGCTTTGCCGAAGCGGTTTTAGTTCAAAAAGCCTTTCACGCTCTGCGTCCGGCTGTGGTAGCTTTGATCGCGGTTCCGCTTTACGAAATGAGCCGTACTGCTGGTTTGAAGCTGGATAATTTCTGGTTCCCCTTGGGAATAGCCATTTTAGTTGGATTCATAAACATAAGTCCGGTCTATCTGATTCTGCTTACGATAGCATTCTCCCTCTGGCAAGGACTGAGGATGGCAAGGAAATGATCTATCTGGATATGCTTTTCACCTTTATGAAGATCGGACTCTTCAGTTTTGGAGGCGGCTATGCAATTCTGGCCATGATCCGTCAGGAAGTGGTGGTAAAGCATGCCTGGCTAAGCGCCAGCCAGTTTGTGGATATCGTGGCAATTTCACAGATGACTCCCGGCCCGATCGCCATCAATGCCGCAACCTTTATCGGCTATCAGAAAGCGGGGATTCTGGGTTCTGCACTTTGCACCCTGGGTGTTATCACGCCGTCCCTGCTGATCATGCTGATCGTTACCATCACTTATCTGAGGTTAAAAAACCAGCCCTGGTTCAAGAATGTATTCACCAAGCTGCGTTTGCTTTCTTTGGGATTGATCGCAGCAGCGCTGATCATGGTTTTTGAGTCTGCGATTGCCGATCTCTTTTCGATCATCGTGTTTGCAGCAAGCTTGCTGATAACCTGGAAGTTTAAGTTCAATCCTTTCTATCTGTTGATTGTGGCAGCTTTGGCAGGTATGCTTTTGGGCTAAAAACTCAACCAACTGAAATGTGAGCTTTTACTGCCTTTTTCGCGGGTTAGGTATTTTCGCAATTCTTCAGAGATTGGTTCCCTGGGTGAGTGCTCGGCAACGATTAAGCCGTCAGGGCTCAGCAGCTTCTTTTCCAGAATCAGATTCAGGGTGGGATTTATCAGGTCTTTTTCATAGGGCGGATCAAGGAAGATTACATCATAGGTGACTGAGCAGTCTTTCAGATAGGCATCAGCTTTTTTTCGGAAGAGGTGGCAGCTTTCAGAACAACCCAGCAGGTCGATGTTTTTCAGGATGGTGGTTAGCGCTGCGGGAGCAAACTCTACAAAATCCACCCATTCTGCACCTCGAGACAAGGTTTCCAAACCCAATGAGCCGGTTCCGGCAAAAAGATCAAGAACCCGGCAGCCTGCATAATCCTGATGAACACTGAAAATCACTTCCCGGTTGAAAGATGTGGTGGGACGGGTGCTGCGGCCGGGAACCAGATGGAGGTTGCGGCCTTTATATTTGCCTGTGATGATACGCATTACACAGCCTTGCGTTTTTTTCGGGTTTTTTTCAGTCCGGGAAGCTTCAGTTCCATTTGCACTGGATATGGGTCATGCTTGGGACAGGAAATGAGCTGCACGCTGGCAGGTTGTTTGCATTTTCCATAACAGGATTGGCAGATTGCATTGATCGGCTTGGACTGTTTTTGGTTCATCAGGTTTGGGATTTCAGGCTCTGCATCTCCAGGAAAAGCGAAACGAGGTCGCTAAGTTTCACATCGCTAAGTTTCTGGCTTTTATCGAATTTGGCGAGGATGGCGATCAGCAGATCCTGTATGCTGTAATCGGCAAAGTCTCCTGCTTCGGAGATGATATTCAGCTGAGCTTGCTGCTCGATCTCTCTTAGCATCTCGGTAAGCGTTCCGATCTCGCTTTCATCAGCCAGAACCTCTTCAGGCATCACACTGTCAAAAATCAGGTCGGAGCCCTGCATGCCGTCATTCAGCTTTTCCATGGTTTGTGCCATGTTGTTGAAACCCTGGTGATTGAGAATCTTGAAATAGGCAAGCTCTTCGGGAGTAAACAGTTTCTCTATGCGGGGATCATAGCTGCTGGAGGGATCGTTCAAAATTCGCAGATGCAACGCCTCAATCCTTTCCCGGACTGCCGGAGAAGGATCGTTCTGGCTGATCAGCTCATAAGCCGCCAAAGCATCGAAGAATTGATTTTGCTCTTCGAAAAGCTTGGCCAGGGTAAGGGTCGGTTGCCAACTGCGTCCGTTTGATTTCATGGTTTCTCCCGTAAAATGTCTTGCAAGGAGACAAGATAACGGGTTGGCGTTTCGTGTCAACTGCTTTCTTGGTCTTGGCTGCTGCATTCACAGTTTTTTTTATTGACGTAATATCAAAGCTGTAAAACAAATGAATCAGGGAGGAAAGATGATGAAAAACTCTTTTCTGATCATTTTCTTACTTGTTTGTTGCATGGCTTTGCAGGCTGCGGTGCCAAATTGGTTCTACCGCAATTCCGACGAGGAATTCATCGTGGGCAATGGCTCTGCCCCGATCAAGCACAAGGACGATCTGGTAAAGGCCATAGCCTTGGCCAAGGATGATGCCTTGCAAGCGATTAGCGCTCAGATCTACAGTGAAGTGCGCAGCCTGATCGACAGCCGGGAAAGCAGCGACGGCCAGTCCGACAGCCAGTTTTACGCCAAGGAAGTGCAGATCAGCTCTTGTATAAAACTCTGCGGTTATAACGAAGTGAATAGTGATAGCGACCGCAACTATTACTACGTGCAGATCCAGATTCCCCGCAAGCGTATGCAGGAACATTATATAACCCTGGTGCAGGATGAAATAGCCGAAGCTCACAGCCTGAGCGAAGCTGCGAAAGCCGAAAAGAATGCCCGGAAAGCGGAAAGGCTGTATCAGCAGGTACGCGCCAAACGTGAAGACCTGAATCGCGACATCATGATCCTGGGTTTTCTGCAGGTTTCGCAGGATTACGGCGAACTCTTACAAGGAGTTCCCACCATCGGTGAGATCAATTCTGAGATCTCTCGCCTGGCAAGCAACCGGGTTCAAAGCTATGAAGACCTGGCAACGGACATAATTGAGCAGATAGATTCCAAACTGAAAAGAAAAAAAACCTTTGTGATGGGCTGTTACGAATGGGGTAACAGCGGCCTGGCCTCGGATTTTGGGTTGTCCTTCAGTTCCTTTCTGCGTGCCAGTCTGGAAAAAAATGTGGGCTGGAATGCACCGACCCAGGATGCCGTTCCAGACATCAGCGTGTTTGGCGAAATGATCGAGGAAGGCAAGCAGGTTTGTTTGTTTACGCGTTATATGGCCAAAGACAAACCGGTGAAAACAGCGATCAGCTACCTTAGCCAGGCCTCTATTGAGAGTTTTGGCCGCCAGAGCATCGTTCCGAAAAAGTTGAAGGATTTCACGGAGCAGGATAAATTGCTGAAGACAAACGCCATGCAAGGCAGCGAACTAAAGCTCGATGTCCGTACCGGCGAATTTGGCAAAAACCTGGCAGTTTACAAATATGGCGATCCGGTAAGCATTCTGGTGCGCTCCAACAAATCCTGTTGGCTGCATCTGCTATACCTTGAAGCCAATGGCACAAAAACTGTCCTCTACGAAAACTACTATATCGCAGACGACATGGTGAACCAATGGGTGGTGATTACCGAAAATCAGCAAGCTTGCGAACCGGCTGGGATTGAACAGGTTTGGGTGCAGGCCGATACGGAAAAACTGCCAGACCTGAATACCAGAATCGAAAAATACGAGGATGGAACCCGTAAAACGATCCTGAAAGACAGCCTGGAAGGCACCATCGCCAAAACCCGCGGCCTGAAAACCAAGGC
>CAZNGW010000079.1:0-10636 GCA_964572925.1 uncultured Candidatus Cloacimonas sp.
TATTATTACTTTTTCGCAAATACTATAAAGATAATAGTTTGGGCATGTTTGGAATGTTCTATCACTGGTTAGGGAAATAATCTCGCTTATTTATTGCATCCTCCTTCCTCGTCTCCCATCTGCCTCGTTTATTCCACCCTTATCCCTCCCTCATGCGATCCGCGAGGGATACGGGTGGATAGAGGGTGGCACCTGCGAGGCGAGAAAGGAGGGAACAATAACTTGGGAAGCAGTTGATTTGCTTGCAGGCATCAGATTCAGTCTGGTAATCTATAAACTGTCAGCAAACTCCAGAACTGCTTTTATTCCCATGATTTCGGCATTTTTGGCCTGATCAAGGAATTCAATTGCTTTACCGGCATTTTCCGGAGTTGGTTTATTAGTTTGAGGTGGAAAAGGGTAGAGCTTGCCAATCTGGCCAAGGGCTTCGGAAACCTCTTTGAAGCTTGCGATGGCTTTATCCAGAGCTGCTGATTTTTTGTCTTTTCCCAGTTTTTGTCTGGCCTCAAAAAGAAAAGCTTGAGCGCTGTTTCGAGCCTCTGCCCACACTTGCGTGTTGTATGCTAAGCCCCAGGGATTGTAATTGCCTTCCTTCATGGCTGTGATCCACACATCATAAGCCTCTGTTCCCATGGTATATCCTTCCATGGAATAGCTTTTGGGGTTGGTTTGATAATCGCGGAAGAAAGAAAGTGCACTTTTCAGTTGCTCGCTTGGATCCTGAACTTTGCCGGCACTGAGGAAACAAAATTCACCCATTCCGATCTCTGAAGTGGCAACGGAATCCCAGGGGCAAGACTGGATCGAGCCGTCGAAATCGAAGTATCTATAGCCCTTTTCATCCGCTCCGGCAATCAGATAATATTCCGGCATGCCAAGTTCCCAACCGAAAACAGGTTGCTTTGCCTTCAGGGCTTTCTGCACCTTCAGCAAGGCCTCTTTTTGCATGGCCTGAAGGTCGCCTTCATATTTGTTGAAGGCCAGCACTTCAAAATGTAGTCCCAAGGCTTCCAGATTCTTTTTCATAAAGCCGTTGTCAAAGGCAGTTGGCCCGCTGGGACATAACTCGGGATGGATGTTTAATAAAAAAGCATAACCGCTGATCCCGCTAAGCCAGGGTAAGGAATAGTCATAACCCAGATAATCGGAACAGGATTTGGTGCAGCCGATGAACGAACTCCAGGCTGGAACCGGCTTCAACTCTTTTTCCATTTGTGCCATAAGTCCTCCCAGACCTAAAGTGATAAGCATAACAAACAGCAGCTTCTTCATTGGTAACTCCTTGCTTGGTAGATGTGGCAAGAAAAAACATAAGTTTTGAACTGTCAAGTTTTTCCTGTGCGTGTTTTTTGTGATGGTTACCTGGCAGTTTACTTGATCACCGCCACTTTGCAGCTTTGTTGCTCTTTACCGCTAATCACTTTCCAGATGTAGATTCCGGATGCTACCTTGCTGCCGTCATCGCTGGTGGCATCCCAAGTCAGGGAATTTTGTCCTGCAGGATATCTGCTTGGCTGCCAGCTTTTTACCATTTGTCCTTTGAGGTTGTAGATACTTATCTTCAGCTCTGCTTGTTTGGGCAAATCGAGGTAGATGCGCATATTATTTGCAAAGGGATTGGGATAGGCATTCAGCAGCCTGAATGCTTGCGGGACATCTGTTTCATCCTGAACTTCCGAGCCATAACTTTCATATAGCATCGCTCCACTAAGTTTGGGGGCATTGCGATGGCGCTGAGAATTGTCCATAAAGGCAAACCAATTCTGTCCAATGGGGATATCGAAGGTAGAGCTGCCTCCCATACTGGGAGCTACATAGCCCACTGCTGAGCCCATGCCGTCAAGCTGCCAGAACAGGATATTGTCGGCATCCATCACCATGAAAGAGGCATCAGAAGGCTGATTCACAAATTTGTAATGAAAGGGATGCGAGCCAGCTGACACGGAAATGTCGTCCCAAAGCGTGATCGAAGTGATATAATAGCCGAAGCACTGAAACGAAACCGCAAAACGGTGATCGTCCACAGGATCATTTGGCGCAGTTGCTGCTTCCGGAACCGGAATGGGCATGGGAACCGGGATCACCAGAATATATTGATAGGTTTGGCCATCCACAGCGTTCTCAATGAGTTGAGTGTAGGTTCCAGCGATTTCGGGATATAGCCCAAAATTGGTTTCCACTCTGGCACGATAATTGCGGTTATCACCGACGATGAAAGTGGCAAAGCCGTTGTTGTCGGTAAATTGCTCGCAGTCATAGCGATTGGTGGTGTCCAAAATGGCCAGTACAACCCTGGCTCCGTCCACGGGACGGATACTGCTGTCCACAACCTGGATGCGAATGGTGGCATGGCCTTCCGAATAGCGATCGGTGACTGGAGTGAACAGCCCGTCGGAACGAATCTCAAACACGCTGCCGAATACCTTGCCCCAGCCATTTTCATATACCAAAGGGTTGTTGATATAGCCATTTACGGGTTCCCAGGACACCCAGTCCTCATCCCAGAATTCGTTCCAGGTGTGATCGGTGGATACGGATAAAATGCTGGTGCAGGGAATCAATGCCAAACGCGCCACGGCAGAAGTAAGATCGGCATATTCACCACAGCGTCCCATGCGTTTGGCGATTATCCTTACGGGCTGGTGCGGACGTTCGTTGTTGGAATTAAAGCTCATGTTCTGGTTTATCCACCATTGGATGGTGCGAATGGCGTCGTTGCCCGTGCCGTCTCTATTGAAGAGGGTTTGGCACTCGGTAAGGGTGTCTGCCAGAACCGGATAGCCTGTTTCGTTCAGGGTATAAATGTAGTTTCTCCAGAATTTGCCTTCCGGGGGGTCAGCGATGTTATTATGGTGATTGGAGTTGTTCTCTACCACGGTGGGATTGATGTAGGCAGCGATCTCATCGGTGAGCTTGGGGTGAACAATATACCAGTAGTAGAGTTCCTTGGGAACTGTGATCTGTTGGGTCTGGCCTGCTTCGTCTTTTTTGAAGTAGCGGGTTGTGGAATAGTAGTTTCCTCCGATTGAGGCAGAGCCGGTATTAACCACTTCCACATAGCTCAATTGAGAATCTATGCTGTATATGTAAAAGGCGTTTTCGGTGAAGAGCTGAGGCAGGGAAAAAGCAGAGTTCAGGTATTGAGGTGATGAATATGCCACGCAGAAAGCCACTTCGTCCACATAGGGATCCTGAGTATCGAGGATCAGATTTGCCCAAACCAGCTGCCGGTCTGGATTCAGACTGGCCAAAACGCTGGCCAGCTCGGTTTGCAGCCAGGTTGGAGCTTTGTTCACCGCTTGATTTGCTTCAGGAGATAACACGCCCATGCTGCCAAAAGGAACGGCAGTAGAAGACATATTGTCGAATTCAAGGCCATACTGCTGCTTTGCATCAAGCCGAAACCCGAGGTCAAGATCAAGGACGGGGTTCCATTCTTCGCGTTCCGGAAGAGGATTGCTGACCGGGGGAGCGACATCAATGAAATGTGAAACAGGGATTTCGGTTTGGCTGATAAGGTCGGAACAGGGGATTTCCGAAACGGTCAACCCACGTTCGGAGGCCAACAGGCATAGGCTAAACAAGCATAGGGTAGCAATCAACAATGTTCTCATGGCTTCACCTCTAAGGCATATTATCTTTGATCACAAGCTTCTGCGAACTAAAAAAGTTGTCAATGAGGAAAATCGACCGAGGAATGGTTATACGGATTTCACGGATCAAACGGATTAACATGGATTATATAAGAGCTACTCGCTGCCTTCTAATAACTGCTCTCCGACTCCACAAAATAAGCTTATTTTATGGATTGCAACTCCACAAAATCTGGTTATTTTATGGAGTAAGAAACCAAAGGAGAGAGATATGTTTATCACAAGGCAATACCATAAGCTCTTGGAAATGTTACCGCAAGGCAGAGTTCTGCTTATCTTTGGTCCCCGTCAGGTAGGAAAAACTACCCTGGTGAAGAAAGTAGTAGATGATTACACGGAGCGGGGAATCATGTTAAATGGGGATGACATAGCGGTTCGTGAAATCTTGGGTTCGCAGAATAAGTCGGCTATTTTGGATCGTTTTGAGGGATACAACCTTGTAGTAATTGATGAAGCACAGAGGATTTCGAATATCGGGCTGGCGCTTAAGATGCTGATAGACAGTCGTCCCGAACTGAAGATAATCGCTACAGGTTCCTCGTCATTTGAGCTTTTAGGTCAGGTGGGAGAGCCCCTTACGGGTAGAAAAAGGACTTTGATGCTATATCCCATCTGGTCAGGTGAATTGCTGAATCACCACAATAGATTTGAGCTTGATATGCAGCTTGAAAACCAATTGATCTATGGATTCTATCCGCGGATAATAACAGCTACCTCAACCCAGGAAAAGGAAGAGTTGCTTAGGGAAATGGTTCAAAGCTACCTTTTGAAAGACATTCTGGATCTGGATAAGGTAAAATCATCAGTTGCCATAACCAATCTACTCAGAATGTTAGCCTTTCAAGTAGGCAGGCAGGTATCATACAATGAACTGTCAAATCATCTGGGGATAGATGTGAAGACCGTAAGCAGATATCTCGATCTGTTTGAAAAAACCCACATTATCATCAGACTAACCGGATTTAGCCGTAACCTCAGAAACGAGATCAATACCAAATCCAAATACTACTTTTACGACAATGGGATTCGCAATGCACTGATTGCTAATTTCAACCCTTTGAATCAGCGCGATGATGTGGGAATGCTTTGGGAGAACCATCTTTATATGGAACGATTAAAGAAAAGAAGCTATCAAGGCATAATCGCCAACCAGTATTTCTGGAGAACCTGGGCAGGGCAGGAGATAGATTTGCTTGAGGAAAGAGAGGGAAAGCTTTTTGCCTATGAATTCAAATGGAAACAGAAAAAGGTGGCGGTACCGGGTAAGTTTTTGGAAACCTATCCCAATGGGATTTTCGAGGTAGTAAATAGGGAGAATTACCTGGAGTTTATTTTGTGAGGGCTGGAGACGGAGATGGCCAGGAGTCATTTACGCCATCATTCCTTGAGACTAACCGAAATTTATTCGGTGCAAATGACTCCTGACTCAGTGATAGTTTGGAGGTGTATGCAGGGACAAAGACATAGTATCCGTTTTCCTATTCCATTATTCAAACTTCCAGAACCTTCACACTAAAAAAAGCCGGAGCTATTTTCTTCCGGCTTTATTTGAATTCAATTGAATGAGCTTTAGTTAGAACAGTGAATAGCTGAATCCCAAACCCAAAATCTCCTTCCATTGCACTTTGTGGATCTGTTCTTTTTCGTAGCGCATTTCGAAGCTCAGATTGGCGGAAAGCAAGCCCCAAAGCTTTGTGGTAAGGGCATTTTCCCAAACTACATCGGGGGATTTCCAATCATCGTTGGCCAGTTCGTTTTCCTTGGAATTGAACAGTGCTTGATACACTTGCAAACGGGATTTGAAATTGGCATCCAGGGGTGCGAAACTATGCTTATATTCGCTCACCGATTCCAAACCACCATCCACTGTGGATTCCAGTTCGCGGGTAATCAGATCGGTTTGCAGCACATCACGATCGAGCTTTTCGCGGAAGGCTGCGCCCAAACGGGTGCTGAAGTAATCAGCATCACTATTTACAAAGGTTCGGATGATACCGGCGGTTTCTGTGAACAGCATGGGGTTTACAATTCTGGTCTTGGCCGGGTCGCTCAGATCAAGGAATTGCGATTCCAAACGTCCGGCCAGGAAAGGATCGACCCAACCCTGGGTAGTAAAGCGCAACACCGATTCCAAATCAATTTTATCAGTGGATTTACCGGGTTTTTCCCAATACAGCTCACCCAGGGCATTTTCTTTTTGCAGATGAGTTTGACCGAAGGCCAGCTTAAGGGTGGTTTTGCTGTTCAGCCAGGGTTTCAGTTGTTTTTCTGCGCTGGTATTGGATGCTGCCACCCAGGTGATATTGCTCAGTTCGGTTCCCTGCCAGGAATCGCTGTAAGTGCTTTGAGTAAGCGAAACGTTTATATCCGAATCCAGTTTCCAGCTCTCTGCCAGAAGCAAGACCGGCAGTATCAAGATAAGCACGAAAACCCATTTCATTTTCAAACTCCTATGTCCAGATGCCTTTGGCGGTAAGGGCGAGCTTTATCTTTTCCACGAGGACGGTTTGCACTGCTGCCAGATCGGCATTATTAACGTGGGCATAGAGACCGAACGTGATGGCTGCTGCATCTGCTGCGGTGATAATGACTGCTGGGGAGGGGTCTTTAAGAACCTTTTCTTCAGAATTCAGCACTGCCAGAAGCAATTCCCGGGTTCCGTTTATTTCTGTTCCACCCGGGACACCGATGCTAAGCTCGATTCTTCTGGTGGGCATGGCACTGAAATTGGTGATGCTGTCTCCTGAAAGTTTGGCATTGGGCACGATCACCTTGCGGTTATCGCTGGTAAGGATAATGGTGGAAAAAATGCCTATATCATGCACCTTGCCGGTTATACCGGCTCCTGTGATAGAATCTCCCACCTTGAAAGGCTTGAAGAGGATCAGCATCACGCCAGCAGAGAAATTGGACAATGAGCCCTGCAGAGCCATACCGACAGCCAAACCGGCAGCACCTATGATTGCGATAAAAGAGGTGGTTTGAACTCCCAGTTTGCCAATGGCAGCCAGGATAACGAAAATGAGCAGTATGGCATAAACCAGATTGCCGATAAATTGAGTTAGAGATGGATCAACCTTGCTTTTACCCATTATCTTCTTCAGGGTGTTTGTGAGAAGGCGGGCGATCCATTTTCCGATAAGATAAATGAGAATTGCAGCTAAAAGCTTTAACCCGATCGTAGTTAAGAAATGCGGTGCTTTTTCCAGCATTGCAGCCCAGGCACCTGGGTTCACCATGGTAGAATCAGGCATTTGTCTCTCCTTTTTCTGCTGTAAGTGGATTGATCTCTGAAAAATCAATCGGCTTATGAGTTGGCTTGTAGCAGATTTTTAGTTATATATGATAAATTACCCGAAAAATGCGTATAGCCAAACAGACGCTAACATGCTTGGCTCATCGGAAGAATAATGGGAGAATTAAGCGTGCATTAAGGGTCAGACCCTTGTTTCACGCTTAATGCTCCCTTAATACATAGAGGTGATAATGGAAATCTGATTATTTGGAGTTGAGCTGTTTTTTCCTTTCCGCCTTGGTTTCTCTGTCCCTTCTGTGCCAGATAAGATGAAGTTCAAAGCCCACAAAGGCAAAAAACAATCCCAATAGCCCTTTAAACCCCAAATATGGCCACATTAGCCACAGCCCGGCCGCCATAAAAGCCCATTCAATTGCCGCAAGCAGATATTGATGCATGTTTCAGTTTCCTTTTTGATTTTTAATATACCCGGGCGTTACGCGTCAGGCGAAAGCCCAGTTCCTTGCTCTGGGTGTGAGGTGCAAATCCTCCTCGGGCCGTGCTGGAACAGGCATCGGATTCAGACATCCAACTCCCTCCCCTGGCTGCCCGGAAGGCCCCGCTAAGGGAGCCCTTTGGATGGATCTGCTTTTCTTTAAAATAACTTCCCCAATAGTCCCAGCACCATTCAAACACGTTACCGCTCAGATCAAAGAAACCCCAGCTATTGGGTTCTTTGGTGGCGGTTTCATGCACTTTCCCATCGCTGTTATCCTGATACCAGGCCACTCCGTCGGCACTGATTGCACCGGAAAATTGCAGGCTGTTCGAGCTGTCTCCGCAGCGGGCTGCATATTCCCATTCCGCTTCTGTAGGAAGCCGGTATCCAGAAGCCTGCCAATTGCAATTCACGCTGTAGCGAAGGGTGTCGAAATCACTGGCATTATTGGCGTCTGGGAAGCCTTTATTGATTTTATAAACTGGTTCGAAGCCGTCTCTGAGGCTAAGGGCATTGCAAAATTCCAGCACTTCATACCAGGAAACATTGGTAACGGGAAGCTTATCACCCGTTCGGACAGAGGGATTGGAACCCATGATCTCTGTCCATTGCTCCTGGGTTACCTCGCTGAAGCCCAAAAGGAAAGGCGGCAGGGTTACCTCGTGACGTGGCCTTTCATAATCGCTGCGATCGAGGAACTGGGTTCCCATAAAATAGGTTCCCGCCGGAACAAACAGCATTTCGCCGGAATAGGTCTGGATCTCACTTTCAATAATGGTCACCCGGGTGATCCCTTTGTCTGAAATTCGAACTTCCTGGTGGTGGCCGCTTGATAGTCCAAATAACTCCAGAGTGAAGTCTCCGGCATCGAGTTTATTGAATCGTTTAGACTTATTGGCTTCCACACTGCCGATCAACCTCCCCCCCAAATACAGTTCCCCGGAAATTGGGCTAACTATCTCCAGGCTGCCGTTTCCGCCTGCCAGAAGACTTTTAATAGGCGTTAACGGAGCTCTGGCCGGTTTGATGCTGGTCTCTTTCTTTTTATTCTCCTGCTTGGGAGATTCCGGTTCTGGCAGCAGTTCTTCCATAAAGGTGTCGGCTGCATCAAAATCCAAGAGGCTGGTCTGGCTCTTGATTACGTTCACCTTGCGGGTTTGATCGCCTTTGGGGCTTTTTAGCTCAACGGTGTGAAGCCCAACCGGAATATTCTCCCAGGTGGCTGAAGCTCCTGAGAACAGGCTTTGATTGAAATCCCCGTCCAGATAGAGGTCACCCCCGAATTTGCTGATTATCTTGATGCTGCCCGAGCCGGATACTTTGGGCTTTACGACTGTCTCGGCTGTTACATTGGTCGTGAGTGGCAGGATTACCGGGTTGGCCGAAACCTCGCTGCCCCGGTTGAAATAGAAATCCTGACGCAAAATGCCCGTTCCATAGGGGATTTGCCGTTCCTGGGTTTTAATGGCAACTTCGTTGGAAACAGTCTGCATCAGGTCGGTGATCTTCTTATCCGGTTTATTGAGATTGGCCAGCAGCGATTCGGTGAAGGGGCTGTTGCGGCCTTCTCCATCTGCGGCGGTTTTGCCTTCTTCGGTGGAAAAAATCACATATTGGGTTCCGGCTGCGGCTTTCATGGATGCCAAACCCTTGTTCAGGGAACGGGTAAAACTGAAAGGATTGTCACGGCAGGCATCCAGAATCACAATGCTGATTCCAGCCCGGCTGAGTTCTTCCAACAGCATCGAGCAATTATAGCTTAAAAAGGCACAACGTGTGGACGAATCGATAAATTCATTCACTGGGATCAGATAGTTTGTCCCGTCTATCTGCACGGCGTGGCCGCTGTAGAAAAATACTGCTTCGTCAGAGGGAACCAGAGCCGAAACAAAGCTGCCCACTGCATTATAAAATCCGGCTCGGTTCAGGTTTTCGTAAGCGCTTACCAGAAACCCGAGTTCCTGGAGGCTCCTTGCCACATCCCTGGAATCGTTTAGCGGATTTCTCAGTTCACCCTGTTCGTAGCTTGCGTTTCCGATCACCAAAGCTTTACGGGCGGCGATCAAAGGCACTAAGCTGAGCAGTAACAAGCCAATTAAGATTATGCGTTTCATACTACCTCCCAAGAGGTTAAGCAACTCATTTTATGATGTCCACTTGCACCCGGGTTTTGCCTTCGATGCCCTTTTTCAGCTCGCTCAGGTCTTCATTGAGCAGCCTGATGCAGCCTTCTGAGGCATTAGTGCCGATTGAAGCTGGATTGTGGGTGCCGTGAATGCCGATCCCGCGCCAGGTTTTGCCTGAAAAGGAACCTTTGGAACCGGTATATAAAGCTATGAAAAATGGACCGTACGCGCCCTTGATTTCGCCTTTGCCATCGCCGAAATCATGGGTCCAAGCGCTGGAATCCTTGATGAAATTCACTTCGAAGTGCCCTTCAGGTGTGGCATTATCTCCTTCTTTGGCTTTATCTTCAGGATTTTTGCCCAGGGCTACTGGATAGCTTTTCAGCAGCTTTCCATCGCGATAGTGATATAGCAAGTGCTTGCTTTTTTCGATCAGTAGATAATCACCCTTGGGCAGCATCCTGGCTTGGCGGTCTGCATAGGCGATTTCCGGGTTTATTTGATCTTTCGCTTTAGCTGGAACGGCTTCCTGCGATAATGAGTCAACAGGTAGCTCCACTGAGGCAAGGACGGCTTGGGCTTTGTATTCAGGTGTGAAATCCGGTTTGTTTAGCAGCCAGTAGGCTCCCAAAAGGGCAAGCAGCAGAACGCATAGCAGAACCAGCAGGCAGGAAGTGCCGGCATTCTTTCTGTAGCGCAGATAATGCAGTCCCGGTTTTCGCATGGTCTGCTTTTCTCCTTTTTGCCTGTTATTCCTTTTCCAGCCTTGCTTTACGAGCCTGGACAACAATGGAATAAGTCAGTGCGTACTATTCACATTTTAACACTAAATCACTATTCTAACAGCTCTGATGGTGTCAATAAAAAAACGTTGGTTTCGCTTTGAGAGAACCATACCTAGTATCGTGTCAAGTATGGGTTGGCAAACTCCGATTTGTAATAGTGGATGCTTCGTCTCCAGGCATAAAGACAAGCGACAGGATGGACGCTACCTCTTCTGCCAAGATCTGTGATTTGGCAGATAGATTGGATGCATCGGATATTATTGTGAATTATGACACTGGAGAACTGGCTTAGCTATACTATCTCGCTCCTCACGAATCTCAAATTCGCCAACACTCCA
>CAZNGW010000080.1:0-3771 GCA_964572925.1 uncultured Candidatus Cloacimonas sp.
AAACTCTCACTACCAGAGAGGAACGTGTTATCAGACTACGCTTTGGCATCGACGACGGTTATCACCGCACCCTTGAGGAAGTTGGAAACATCTTCCAGGTTACCCGTGAACGAATCCGCCAGATCGAAGACAAAGCCCTGAAGAAACTGCGCCATCCCAGCCGGGCTGCAATTCTGCAGCAGTTCCTGGACAACTTCCATGTAAAATGAAGAGACATCTGTAGAAGCTTCTACCAAGGATTTCACCTGGAGATTCAGTATGCTGCCTGACAACATACTGAATCTTTTGGGAATATTGGATTCGATTCACAAGCCGATTGTTTATAACTTGGTTATCATTATTTCTACTGCATATCTCCATTTATCAAGAAGTTGGCTTTGCTTTCTGAAAACTGCATTGATTTGACGCAAAAAAACCAGATTATCTGCCCGGTTCAACCAAATCAGCTGGGCAACAGATTATAGTGAGGGGTTCGAAGCATAGCATAGACCCTCGAAATTTAGAAACCAAGTCTTCCCCCACAAACAGGATTCAGCCAAGCCCACAGGGAGACAGAACATAGCGATGGGTTCGCAGCGAAGCGGAGACCCTCGATAGCGTAAACACGATGCAGAATTTGTTGGGATATCCCCCCACCCCATCAGAAAAGGCTTGAGCCTTTTTCTGATGGGGTGGGGGGATTAGAAAATGAATAAAGACGCACATCATCCAAACGAGGGGTTCCCCAAGGCTGAAGCCATGTACCACCACCTTCACTATGTTCTATCACCTGCGGGTTTGATTGTAAAAAAATTACAAAAAGCATACCAACATTCCAATGACGCTTGCACTGCATCTTCATGAGGTTTTTTTACGTCATCTCAGAAAAGCCTTGACACCAATATCTGAAATGTAATAAATGAAAAAAGAAAAAATCAGAGAGGTCAGGATGAACGATGCACAGGCATTAGACCTTAGCTTTAAGAATAAAGACCTTGCGGAAAACAAATATTTCCCAGGGCTGCAAATCCGTATATCAAGCACTAAAACCTACATTACCATGATTTCAATGGACATCTAAAATTAAAGAGTGCATACCGGGAGATGATATGAATAATCCACACTGTTTTAAATTGTTATTATTACTTTTCTTAGTATTTAGTGTAAGCAAAGCCTATGCTCAGTTTGCCGGAGGCAGCGGAACCCAAGCCGATCCCTGGCAGATAGCATCCGCGGAGCATCTGAACAATGTGCGCAACTACCTTGGCTCAACACATACCGATAAGTATTTCATCCAGACCGCAGATATCAACCTGGGTGTAGCGCCCTGGAACACGGGAGAGGGATGGCTGCCGATCGGCAATAGCTCCGTTCCGTTTACGGGAACTTATGACGGAGATGAGTTTGAGATCAGTGGGCTTTTTATAAATCTCTCAAACTCAAGCGATGTGGGTTTGTTTTGCTACTCAGTTGGCGCACAGATCACAAGGCTGCACTTGACAAACGTAGACGTAACCGGCCGCAACAATACAGGAGCTTTGATTGGAAATACAGAGTCCAGCTATTTCAACGGATGTCATGTCTCAGGCGAGATAACTGGTCTTGGGCAAAACACCGGAGGCATGATCGGCCGAGTCGGTAATGGCAGTTTGGTCTTGAAATGTAGCAGTACCGGCTCTGTAAATGGAGATCTTTACACCGGTGGTTTGGTGGGTAACGTTTATAGTCAGTCTGCGATACTTGGCTGTTTCTCAAATGCCTCTGTATATGGGCATCAAGCCGGTGGTTTGGTGGGCAGGCATGAGGGGAACTCAGCTATTATTGGTTGTTTTAGCACCGGGAATGTATCAGGGTTGAATTATCTGGGTGGTCTGGTTGGGCACAGTTGGAATTCCCTGGTCAGAGATTCTTATAGCCGCGGGAATGTAAATGGCCTGTACGCGGTGGGCGGATTGATAGGAGATATCACCAGTGTGACCGTCAACAACTGCTTCAGTACCGGTGCGGTTACCGGAACTGGTGCCGTAGGCGGATTGATCGGCATAGGAAGCGCAACTACTAATAGCTATTGGAATACAGAGACATCAGGGCAAAGCACAAGTGCAGGAGGCCAGGGCAGGACCACCGCCGAAATGACATGGCCATATGCAGCCAATACCTATAGGATGTGGGATTTCGAGCTTTTCTGGGCCAATGATACCAGCTACAGCCACAACAGCGGCTATCCGTATCTTATCTATGATCCGGTCTTGGTGACTCCTGTGGCAATAGCACCATCCAGCGGCAGCGGTACTCCGGCCTCGCCTTACCAGATATCCAGCTTGGAGAACCTCTACTGGATTGCAGAGAACAGCTCTCGCTGGGACAAGCACTATATCCAGACTGCCAATATCGATGCCTCCCAGACCTTGAACTGGTATAATGGGGGCTGGGTGCCAATCGGAACTGAGAGCACGACCTTCAGTGGCAGCTATAACGGTAATGGTTATAATATAGGTAGCTTGTACATAGACCGTTTAAATCTAAGCCATCAGGGCTTGTTTGGCAAGATCAACGGAGCCATCCTCACTGGCATCCATCTGACCGAAGCCCGCGTGACCGGCAACACTCACACCGGCACTCTGGCGGGGAGAGCGGACAACAGCACGATCAGCAACTGCAGCACCTCAGGACTGATCTACGGTAACAATCATTGCGGTGGCCTGATCGGCAGTTTGTATCCCAATAATGTGGTTCAGCAGTGCCAGAGTAATGTGACTATCTCCGCTTTTGGCGAAAACCTGGGCGGCTTGATCGGCTATACCCATACAAGTTACATCATCTCCTGCAGTAGTACCGCCGCAATCGAGGCTTTAGACAACATCGGTGGCTTGATTGGGTTAAATGACCAGTCCACGGTGGTTCGAAACTGCTCCAGCAATGCCATCCTGACAGGCCAACAATATATTGGCGGGCTGGTCGGATGTAATCACGATTCGTTCATAGACAGCAGTCATTCCAGCGGTTCCGTGTCCGGTACCTATTGCGTGGGAGGCTTGGTCGGAAACAATGAGAATGTGATCTCAAACAGCTACAGTCACTCCACTGTGAGTGGCAATGGAAACCTATATGGCGGTTTGTTGGGCAATAATGACGGTCAACCAGTGATCAATTGCTTCAGCACAGGGGCAGTAACCGCCACAGGATCATTGATCGGCGGTCTGATCGGAAACGGAGCAGCCCTAAACAGCTACTGGAATACCCAGACCTCAGGTCAAAGCACCAGCTCCGGTGGCGAAGGCAGGACCACCGCCGAGATGATTTACCCTTACGCTGCAAACACTTACCGTTTCTGGGATTTCCAAAGGATCTGGGCTGCCGACACAGACGGCAGCCACAATAACGGATACCCTTACATATCCTTTGTCCCCGATTTAGTGACCCCGGTGGCCGTAGCCCCATCCATCGGCAGCGGTACTCCGGCCTCGCCTTACCAGATATCCAGCTTGGAGAACCTCTACTGGATTGCAGAGAACAGCTCTCGCTGGGACAAGCACTATATCCAGACTGCCAATATCGATGCCTCCCAGACCTTGAACTGGTATAATGGGGGCTGGGTGCCAATCGGAACTGAGAGCACGACCTTCAGTGGCAGCTATAACGGTAATGGTTATAATATAGGTAGCTTGTACATAGACCGTTTAAATCTAAGCCATCAGGGCTTGTTTGGCAAGATCAACGGAGCCATCCTCACTGGCATCCATCTGAACGAAGCCCGCGTTTCCGGCAGCACTCACACCGGCACTCTGGTGG
>CAZNGW010000080.1:3871-9481 GCA_964572925.1 uncultured Candidatus Cloacimonas sp.
AGCTGTAACTGCCACAGGATCATTGATCGGCGGTTTGATCGGAAACGGAGCAGCCCTCAACAGCTACTGGAACACCCAGAGCTCCGGCCAGGCGGCTAGTTCCGGTGGCGAGGGCAGGACAACGGACGAAATGACCTGGCCTTATCCTGCACAGTGTTATGTGAACTGGGACTGGCTGACCTGGATCCCGGATCCCGACCACACGGTCAATGGCGGTTACCCTTATCTATACTTTCTGCACGGCGCCGCAACAAGCCTTCCTGCCCCGGCGTTTTCCCCTACACCCGTGGATGCCGCAACCACTGTTGTTCCGGGTATAACCCTCTCTTGGCAGGGCCAGGCTAACAACGACTATTCCAACTTGTTCACGGGCTTCAAGCTGTGGCTGGGCACGGACAATCCGCCCACAAACATTGTTAATGGGATCGATCTGGGCAGAGCCTTCAGCTACGACCCCAATCCCGATCTGGCGACTAATACCACTTATTACTGGAAAATTGTGCCCTATAACCCTGTGGGGGATGCGCCGGACTGTCCGATCTGGAGTTTCACCACCTACGATCCAGCTCCCCAGCTTGTTTACCCCAACGGCGGTGAACTCTGGATGGCAAACACCACCAGGCAGATACGTTGGGAACCCAATGCCCCGCCTTCGGTGAAGCTGTATATCTCCTTCGACAATGGAGCTATCTGGAACAGCATCGGTACCACCGAGGGGGCAAGTGGCTTGTATCACTATCAGGTACCAGCGCAAAGCTCCACCAATTGCCTGATCAAGCTAACCAATGCCGCCGATGAAAGCTTCTTTGACGTCAGCGAGGCTAGCTTTGGCATCTCCACCAGCACCACTTTGCCGAAGTTGATGCTTGGCTATCCCAGCGTGTCCGGACTGCATTTGGGGGTGGGTTTAACTGCCAACCTTAGCTGGACGCGCCAAAACGTTAGCCTGGTGGCTCTGGACTATAGCTCCGATAATGGACTATCCTGGACGCTAATTGCTGAGAACATCAATGCTGACAGCTTCAGCTGGATAATTCCCGATTACCCCAGCGGCGCAGCCAGAATCAGGGTGCGAAGCATGCAAAATCCTGATGTTTCTGACATTTCAGATAATTCCTTCCGGGTAAACAAGATCAGCGTTAGCTATCCTAATGGCGGAGAGCTGCTTACCGGCGATCACACCGGTTCCCGCAAATACTTGATCCGTTGGTCTTCCCCCTTTGTAGATAACGTTAAGATCGAGTATTCTGCCAGTGGCGGGACAGCCTGGACCACTATTACAAGCTCCACTCCCGCCAATCCGGCAAACTACTTATGGACCATTCCATCTGCCCCTGCCGCAAGCTGCTTGATAAGGATTTCAAACGCAGCCAATCCTGCGATCAAGGATGTGAGTGATGCCACTTTCAGAATCCAGAACCCCATTAGGATCATGAATGCCAACGGCGGAGGCTTTGCCACCAACACCTCGCTGTTCAACATCCGTTGGCACAATCAGGCCATAGAGCCGGACCGGATGCTATATTGGGAATACTCAGCCAATAACTCAAGCTGGACAAGGATCAACGCCATTCCCGTGCCCGTTACCGACAACTATATGAACTGGTATGTGGATACGGGACTGCAGAATACCATGTGGCTGCGGGCGGTGGAAATGGGTTCCAACTACATCATTGCAAAATCAGAATCATCCTTTCGGATTACCGACAAGCAGCTAAGTATCCAAAACCCGGTTACCAGTGACATCCTGGGAGTGGATAGTTATGCAAATATCACCTGGCATGCAGTGGGCTGCACCACCCTCAGCATCGATTACACCTTTGATTTTGGCCAAAGCTGGATTCCCGTTGCGACCGGAATCCCCTCTTCTCAATTCAACTATCTGTGGCAGGTGCCAAACACCCCTTCAAACTACTGCCGTATCCGTTTGCGGGATGGCACCCACAGCTATATGCAGGTGGAAAGCGAAGGCGAATTCAATATCTTTCCCTTCAATTTCTCTGCTGCCTTCAGTGCAAACCCCACCATCGGATTTGCCGACCTCACGGTGCAGTTTACAGATGAATCGGAAGGATTTGTTACATCCTGGGCCTGGGATTTCAATGATGATGGAATTACCGATTCCGAGGAGGAAAACCCGGTGTGGGTTTTCCGGCAATCCGGATTTCACTCTGTTTCGCTTACTATCTCTGATGGCACGGTAAGCCACACAGTTACACGCACCAATTACATCTATGTTTACCCTCTGCAGACAGATTTTTCCGCCAATCACAGCTCAGGTTTTCTGCCTTTGACGGTGCAGTTCAGCAATAACTGCCCCAGCACGGTGTTATACTCCCAATGGGATTTCGATTCTGATGGCATTATCGATTCCTCCGACGAGAATCCCATCTGGACATATATATTCCCTGGCACTTACACAGTTAGCCAATGGGTTTCCAGTGGCTATGATTCCGACACGGAAATAAAGCAGAATTATATCACGGTTAGCCTTAATCCACTTACCACACGTTATGTACCAACCCAGTACCAAACCATCCAGGCAGCCATAAATGCTGCTAATAATGGCGACTATATCATCATAGCCAATGGCACCTATTATGAGAACCTGGTGATCGAAGGTAAAAGCATTACCCTTGCCAGTTACTATTTCATCGATGGCGACAGCACCCACATTGCCAATACGATCATCGATGGCAGCAATGCGTTGAACCCCGATCAGGCCAGCACTATCACCATTCTGCCCAGCACTGGCAGAACACCCTCCAAACCGCATATCGTGGGATTCACCGTAAAAAACGGCAGCGGACGAAGGATAGTGGAGAATGAAGGCGGCAGCATTGTAGAAAAGCGGGTGGGTGGCGGCATCTACATCCGCCAGGCAGAACCGGTTTTCAGCTATAACAAGATCGAGGATAACGATGCCGATGACGAAGGCGGGGGCAGCTATGCCTTCCAGAGCCTGCCCAATTTGGGAGGAATGGTAAATGCCTCCATCGGTTTCCACAATCCCGGGCACAACTACTTTGCCAATAACAGCGCTGATTTGGGAGCTGACGTATATTTCTCGGGAATCCTGGTTCGGGATGAGATCAAAGTGATGAACTGCTCCTTTGAAGTAATGAGCGCAGCCGACACCTCTGTATCAAACTACTGGGTCTCTTCTTCAGCAAATCTCGATTTCCAAGGAAGCACAGGAAGGCATCCCGCCATAACAGGCGACATCTATGTGGCTACCAATGGCAGTAACACCCAAAACTCCGGCCTTACGCCCAATTCACCGTTCAAGACCATCGATTATGCCCTCTCCAGAATCTACGCCACAGAAGATAACCCCTTGACCATTCACATCGCCAGCGGAACCTATTCCCCAACCCTAACCGGCGAGAGATATCCCTTGCAGATGGTGAAGCATGTTTCGCTACAAGGCGCAGGGAAGGAGGAGACCTTTCTGGATGCCGAAGCCAACGCTGATTTTCCCAAGCGAGTGATCAATCTGGACAAGGTAGAAGGGGTGTCTCTGAGCGACCTTACTCTGATGAATGGTTTTGTTACAATGATTAAAAACTACAATGGCGGGGGAATCGGGATCATCAATTCCCGGGCAAACCTTAAAAACCTGCTGATTGACGGAAATTCTTCCGCTGGCAACGGAGGGGGAATCTATGCCCTGTCCTCAGAAGTTTGGGCAGACAGCATCAGCATCGTGAATAACGCTGCCTTGGGCTCCGGGGGAGGGATTCACTCCGTACAGAGCGACCTGCAGCTTTTATGCAGCAGCATCCATAATAATTCAACCAATCGCAACGGAGCAGGTTTGTCCATGGATGGTGGCAACATAGAGATCGAGGACTGCAAAGTGAATTCCAATCACGCCACCGGCAATCAAAGCAAGGGGGGTGGGATAATCCTGTCCAATACATCAAACGCATTTCTTAACGGAAACATGCTAACGGCAAACAATGCCGATCTGGGAGCCGGATTATACCTGCAAAGCAATGAAAACCTTAGTCTTGACCGCAACCGGATTACCAATAACCTTGCCGATTTCAATGGTGGGGGGATGTTCATAAATACCACAAACGGGCTTTTTAGCAATAACCTGATCGCCAATAACACTGCCGGCCAGAGAGGCGGAGCGCTGTATTGCTATTCCTCTCCGGAAATAATCAATAGCACCATCGCCGATAACAAAGCCAATCTCCAGGGAGGGGGGCTGTATCTTAACTCCGGATCGCCAATTCACTTAAACAGCATTTACTGGGGGAACGTGCAGGGTTCCGGCAACCAGGCCAATCAAGTATTCCTCTTCAGCGAAGCAGCTGACCCCCAGTTCCGCTATTGCCTGATCGAGGGGGGCAGATCAGGCTTCGTCCTCAGTCCCGGCATCAGCTATACCGGATTGTATGAGCATAACCTCAGCAGTGATCCGCTTTTCAGCGACCACAGCCAGGGAGCGGGATATTTCTATATACCGGGTGAGGCTTCATTTACCCTGCAGGAGGGATCACCAGCGATAAATGCTGGAGACCCAAGTACGGATGCCAGCCTCTTTGCCCTTGATCTATCAGGCTCTCCGAGGATCGATAGCGGTCGTATAGACCTGGGAGCTTATGAAAAGCAGCACATAGTGGGAGCTTTGATAACAGTAAATCCTGCCAGAATAGATTTTGGCAGGATAAATATAAGTGGAGAGCCCGCCATTCTGAATCTCAGGATCGGCAATGCTGGCAATCAGGAGTTGCTTGTTCATACTATTACTTTGGAATCTTCTACTGGAGCTTTCGGCTTTGAAAGGGGGCTAAGAACCCAGGCAATCGAACCGGGTGGTTCCCTGGATATTCCTATCAGTTTTGCACCGACTGAAACAGGTTTACACGAATCTAATCTCCTGATCCATAGTAACGCTCTGAATAATGCTGATCTGGTAGTTACACTTACAGGGTATGGCATTGGGGCAGGTACCTCCATCCCTTGCAATGTAGAACTCCAGATAAGTGGCAGAGACATTCAGCTTTCCTGGGATCCTGTTTTATCCGATACACAAGGCAATCCCTTTGATCCGGATGGATACTTGGTTCTGGGCTGTGAATCCCCTACCCAGAATTTAGATGCCTACCATCTGCTTGGCTTTGTTGAGGATACGCAGTTTGTTCATCGCAGAGCTGCCCTCTATTATAATAAGCTTTTCTACAGGATCATCGCTATTGATGACAATGTGCGGATCGCACTGCAAAACAGAGGAATATTTAGCCAGGATACCAATGCTTGGACTTGGGCAAAACTGAAGGTGTTCTTACGCTGATCGGATTAGTAATCCGCTATGCTCTATCACCCGCCGGGCTTAGTAAAAACCAGATGTGTAAGACGAATGAATAAATAAGAATATTGCGCCTAACTTGGCAATTGAGGCATCGCTATTCAGATGTGCCTTCCTTTCTCGCCGCGCCTTTATCTCGCGCTATCCACCCGAAAACCTCCCGAATCCGATCAGCGAGGCACACGGGTGGCATAGGCGTGGCATCCGGGTGGGGAAAAGGGACCCTACAAGAAGTTAAGACCGTTGCACATGAAAATGGACAAAAAGTATATTTAAATAGTTCTTGACAA
>CAZNGW010000081.1:0-9387 GCA_964572925.1 uncultured Candidatus Cloacimonas sp.
AGGCTGACCTACTTCAAATGGCTTAATTTGGATGTTTGAAAGCGAATTGGTATAACTCCCCGGCTATTAAACCCTTATCCCTAAGCATCTTATTGAACCTGTGGGTCATATTGGTGATGATCTCCTGATTGTCCTTGCGAAAATCAGAAATGGTCTTGAAGTCCGGACAGATATTGTTTATCAACCACTTGAGCTCAATGTTACGCTTCGTCTCCATCTCCAGTCTCCGTGATGACGGTATCTTGTTCATATAACCATAAATGTAGAGCTTTATCATGTGGCAGGGGTGATAGGCAGGACGACCAGTGGTTTTAGTGCCCTTGCTAACTGTTTGGCTAATGTCTTCGCTGTATAACATATTTACCAGTAAATCAATCAGTCTTACCGGATTATCTCCACTAATCTGTTCATCAAGAGATGAGATCGTGCTCTGGGTTCTGGCTTCACCAAATATGTAACTCATTTATCATCCTATGCTGTCATTATTTATTGAGCCACAATATTATACCGCATATTTATGTCAAGCTCTTTCTTCATGTTTTTCAATCATTTCAACACATCTCAAGGGAGTTTTTCGAATGACAACTACACTGGTTTGGATGCTTTGTTGACTTTTCACACAGTCTCGAAAGCAGGAATCTCCAGCAGTTAAACAAGATCCCGGATCAAGTCCGGGATGAGGAACAATGGAAGCAGAACCAAGAAATTGGATGCCTTACCTGACATATTCCTATACGAAAGTCCCACTTTTAATAACCCATGTATAGTGATCACATTCTCTGCTATCCAACAAATCAGCACAGATTCCTCTTCCCTGGGCATATCCAACCCAAAACCCACTCTATACCCACCCTCATCCGATGAGGGTGGGTTACGGGAGGCTTGCGAGTGGCACAGCGGTGGGGAGGGAGCAGGGTGATGAGGATTTATTGGCAAGAAAGGGCAATGAATATATTGACAGCATTTCATAATATAAATTAGTTGGATATTGGGAATGTTTATTGCTCCCAAGATAATTGTGTTGAAGGAAAGTGCCCTGACTGGCATATCAATACCCAAAGGATGTAAGAATATATTGACATAAAGCCAACAAAAAAGGAGCCTGCCATGAAAAAGCTTGTGCTGTTCATTATCCTGATAGCAGCCTCGATCCTATGTTTTGCCGGCATTGACGAATTTTATACGTTCAATGCAACCACCGGTACTTATACGGCTATCACCGGTACTCCCATTTCCGATATTTTGAATGACGACTTGCTGTCGGCGCCAATCGACATCGGATTCACCTTTCCGTATGGAGAAGGATCTTTCACTCAGCTAAAAGTGTCCTCCAATGGCTGGATCGGTTTGGGAACTTCCCTTACCGGCAGCAATCTAAGCAACGAATTAATCTCCTCATCCTGGTTCCCTGTGCTGGCTCCGCTTTGGGACGACACAAGCCTTGCCGGAGGTTCGGCTGAGTATCTGCTGACCGGCACGGCTCCAAACCGCATTCTAACCATCCAATACAGCAATCTGTTCTGGAACTACAGTGGAACTACCACCTATAATTTGCAGGTGCAAATGCAGGAAAACGGAAAGATTACCTTTGTTTATGGAACTAATACCGGAGCTCCGAATTCACCCTCTGCATCCATCGGGATAAACATGAGCCCGGGCGGTGCAAACTGGTTCTATAGCGTTTCGCCAGGCGCAGTTCCCACCGTCTCCCAAACCACTGAAAACAATACCATTAGCGCGTTTCCCGACGCTGGAACCAAGTATGAATTCATCCCTGTCGTAGCAGCCCAAAATGACCTTGCCTGCATCGGCCTTACCGGAAACACCACTCCCTCAGTGGGAAATGCCACAGTGTATACTGTAACTGTCCGCAACCGTGGAAGCCTTCCCCAAAGCACCTATCAGGTGAAGTTAGTAACCTCAACCGGGACCGAGCTTGCCTCAGTAAACGGCACTACTATCCAGCCTGGATCCGTGCTTAGCTTCCCTCTTAGTTGGACTCCCACAACCCAGGGACCGCTCATTCTGCGCGGAAAAGTTGTGTTGACAGGAGACCAGAATCCAAATAACGACCAAAGCAACCCCCTGAACATAACCGTGATGCCTCCCGGAATGGTGGTGGTTACCATTGGAGATGGCACCGAACAAGCCCGCTTGCCGGTGGATATGTATTGGAAAAACAGCCTGTTTGAAACGCTCTACTATCCCAACGAAATCGGTATGGTGGGAAACATCACCGCCCTGAGTTTCTATAATAACTTCGTAACCAATCTGTCGAATATGCCTACCAAGATCTGGCTGGGCACAACTCAACAGGCCGACCTCAGCGCTGGTTGGATTCCTTCCACCCAGCTCAACCTGGTCTTCGACGGCACCGTAAACTATCCAAGTGGGGCAAATACAATACTGATTCCCCTGCAAACAGTTTTCACCTACACCACCGGCAATTTGGTGATGCTGGTGAACCGCCCCATGGATACCCAGTATTACAGCTCGCTGGACAATTTCTATTGCCAGACCGTGGGCAGCACCCGCAGCAGGTATATTTACAGCGATGGCACTTTGTTCGATCCCGCTGCCCCTCCTGCCGACGCAGCCAATATCGGACAATTTCCCAAAACCTCCATCCATCTTACTCCCCTGGGAACCGATCCCGTTGCTATGATCAATCCCAGCTCAGTTAGTTTTGGACAGGTGCTGATGAACAGCAATAATACCCGCACTGTGTCCGTTATGAACGGAGGGGGTGGAACCCTTATCATTAATTCCGTGGCTCTTACTGGAAATGCCTTTATCACCCTCACCAATCCTCCCGCCACGCCGGTTAACCTCACTACCGGACAAAGCCTAACGCTGAACCTGTCCTATGTCCCCACTGCAGCAGGTGATCATAGTGCCACGCTTGCCATTACCGACAATCTTACCCGCACGGTGCACAATGTTCCCATCACGGCAAGCTGTATTGACCCAACGATTTATAGCCTACCCTATGCACAAAACTTCGATGATGTAACCGCTCCAGTTTTGCCCATAACCTGGCAGAAGATCCAACAGGCAACCTCAACAGGTGCATACATCCGCACAGTTAGCGATAATTCCTTCACCCCGCCCAACAGCGTTCATTTTTACAATGAGGGTGATATGTCCTCAACCTTGCTGTTGATCTCACCACTGTTTTCCCAAACGCTCCAGATGAATAACAGTAAAGTACATTTCAGGGCAAAATCATCTTCTACAACCGCCACTATGCTGGTGGGAATAATGACCAATCCCCAGGATGCAACGACCTTTACTCAGGTGCAAAGCGTTAACATTACCAACACTTGGACCGAATATGTGGTTAACTTCTCTTCCTATACTGGCGCCGGACGTTATGTGGCCTTCAAGCACGGAAATACCGCCACTTGGCAATCCCTGTATTTGGATAACGTGAGCTTTGCCGTGATCCCGGTAAATGATCTGGCAGCCCTTTCGTTAACCGGTAACGTAACTCCCAGCAGCGGAAATGCCACCACCTATACCGCCACCCTCTACAATTGGGGCTCAGCCACCCAAACCGCATATACCGTTAAGCTCTATAACGCTGCCAACGTTGAGCTTGCCACAGCAACAGGTGTCTCGGTTGCCACCGATCAGACTGTGCAGGTTCCCATCATCTGGACACCTACAACCGAAGGCCCGACTCAGATCTATGCCAAAGTAATCCTGACCGGCGATCAGAACAACCTTAATGACAATACCCCAATGCTCTCTATTACGGTTATGCCAGCCGGGTTACTGGTAGCCAGCATTGGAACCGGAACCGAGCTGGGACGCATACCTATAGATATGTTCTATAGAAACAGCCTGTTTGAAACCATGTATTATCCCACTGAGATCGGAGCTTTTGGTAACATCACGGCTCTGGCTTTCTACAATAACTTCGCCACCAACCTGCCAAACAAACCCACGAAAATCTGGCTGGGAACCACACAGCAGGCTGACCTAAGTGCAGGCTGGATACCCTCAACCCAGCTAACTCTGGTTTACGATGGCACACTGAACTATCCCAATGGCCAGAATACAATCATGATTCCTCTGCAAACCAACTTCACTTATGCAGGCGGAAACCTTGTTCTGATGGCAAACCGTCCCATGGATACCACATACTTCTCCTCACTGGATAGATTCTACTATTCGAACTGCCCCGAACCACGCAGCTTGAATGTATTTTCGGACTGGGATGATTTCCAGCCGGCAAATCCACCTGCCACGGCCACCACGCAAAACCTGTATCCAAATGTATCATTGTATATGACTCCCCTGGGGCCTGATCCCATCTTCAGCATCAATCCTTCCAGCCGGAACTTTGGCACCGTGCTGCTGAACAGTATTCACAACCAAACCTTTACCATAATGAATGCTGGCGGATCACCACTGACCATCAATACTATCAGCATTGCCGGAAGCCCCTTCTTCAGTCTTCAGAACATGCCAACTTTGCCGGCCAGCCTTAATACCGGTCAATCAATTACCTTTGTGGGACGCTATAATCCCACTGCAGCGGGAACCCATACGGCCACTATAACGATCAACGACCATTTGCGTGTAGCTCTGGGATCTCGTAACAGCAGTAATAGAACCCCTCACAACGTGGAACTTAGTGGAACCTGCGTGGATCCAACCATCATGAGTTTGCCTTATCTGCAAAACTTCGATGCGGTTACCGCTCCAGCTTTGCCTGTGCAATGGACCACCATCGTGCAGGGAACATCCCAGGCTACGATCACAACTACTACTTCAGGTCCTTTATCTCCGCCAAACTGCGTGAGATTCTATAACGGCCCTGATGACACCGCAACCTTGATCCTGGTAGCTCCGCCCTATGCCAACACCATCAACACCAATACCACAAGGGTTAATTTCAAAGCCAAAGCGGGTGGGACATATCCCTTGATCGTGGGAATCATGACCGACCCCCAAAACCCACTTAGCTTCACCGAAATCCAATCCGTTACCCTCAGCAACACCTGGACAGAATATGTAGTAACCTTTGGTGCCTATACCGGAGCAGGAAGAGTAGTAGCCTTCAAGCATGCACAAACCGGAACCTATCAGGATGTTTACCTCGATGATGTGATGCTGGAAGTGATCCCCCAAAACGATCTGGCAGCCTTGTCCATCACAGGCAACAGCACTCCCACCCTGGGCGTGGCTGCAACCTATACCGTAAATGTGTTCAATTGGGGTTCTCTGGCCCAAAACACCTATCAGGTTAAGCTCTTCAAGCAAGGTAATATTGAAATTGCTTCCAGCCCTGGAGTAGCGATTGGCGCAAACCAAACCGTGCCGGTAACAGTTACCTGGACTCCCGATGCGGAAGGTCCGGTAACCATTTACGGAAAAGTGGTTCTGGCAAACGACCAAAACAGCCTGAATGATCAATGCCCTTCCATTACGGTAACCGTGCAACCACCTGGACTGCTTGTTTACACCATTGGTGATGGCAGTTCCACAGGCCGCATCCCGCTTGACATGTATTACATGAATTCCCTATATGAATGCATCTATTACCCGGCTGAATTGAGCAACACGATCGGTTCGATCTATGGAATAGGTTTTTACAATAACTTCGTTACTGAGCTTAGCAACATGCCTACCAACATCTGGATCGGCACCACGACCCAAGCTGACCTGACCGATGGCTGGATTCCCTCAACTCAGTTAACCCAGGTTTTTTCAGGCAACGTGAACTATCCAACCGGGGAAAACCTGATCAATATCTCCTTCCCCACACCCTATTTATATCTGAACGGACAAAACCTGGTGGTGATGGTGGAACGTCCCATGGATACTCAGTACTACAGCAGCTCAGATGTATTTAAAACCCAAAGCCTGACCCAATCCCGAGCCCGCAACATATATTCTGATGGAACTGATTATGATCCGGCCAATCCTCCTACTGGTGGTTCGGCGTCCACAGCCTTCCCCAAAACCAGTTTCTTCATTATTCCTGGTGGGGTGGGACATCTGAATGGCACCATCCTGGGAGCCGGAAACCAGGCTTTGCAGGGAGTGGCAATATCCTCCACAACTGGTGGTTACTCAGCCACTACAAACGCCCAGGGTCAGTTCAGCATCATAAACATCATTGCCGGAACCTACACCTTCAATTTCACTCACCATGGCTACATCGATCATAGTGTCCAGATCGTGATCCCCGAAGATCAAACCATCGTCCATAACTACACCATGCAGCAGATGCCAATGGTAACCGTGAGTGGAACTATTCTGGGCAGTGACACCGGAACAGGATTGAGCGGGGCAGGAATCTATCTCACTGGATACGACGACTATACCAGCACTTCAAACGCCCAAGGCCTATTCAGCATTCCAAGCGTGTATGCCAATTTCAGCTATGATTACACCATCATTTGTCCCGGCTATCAGAATCAAGCGGGAACCATCATGGTCGGCTCCACCAACTACAGCTTTGGCAATATAACCCTCAGCGAAGTTGCCTACGCGCCAAGGCAGGTAAATGGTGAAATCGTGGAAAATAACACCCAGGTAAGCCTTAGCTGGCTCCCACCTGATCCTACCGCATTGGATGTGCTGGAAAGCTTTGAGGGGACAACCTTCCCACCCACTTCCTGGGAACAGGTTATTCACAATAATGGGGCTCCTGTAAGTGGAGTTTATCCCACCTGGTGCAGATTCGGAAACGTAACCATCAACGGCCAGACGGTAAGCCCGACCGACGGAGTGATGCAAGCCGGCTTATGGTGGAGCTATGAACACCAGGATGAATGGCTGATTACTCCAAGCTTCAACTGCCCGCCTTCAGCATATCTTACCTTCGATTCCTATGTATTCCTGGGTTCTTCGAATGGCGACCACTATTATGTGAAAATCTCCACCGACAATGGCAATACCTGGACTGTGATTTGGGACGCTTCTGCTCAAACTGGTGGCTGGAACTACTATGCCTCACCCATCACCCTTGATCTCAGCATGTATCAGGGCTTGCAATTGAAAATAGCCTGGGAAGCCGATGATCCCCCAACCGATGACGGTATGTGGTACGTGTGGTTCATTGATGACATTTATATTGGCAATGCCGTTGCGTCCGTGAATTTCACAGCAGACCAACTAACCCGGATCAGTGGACTCAACAGCACCAATCATTTCACTCCGATTCGCAATCCCTTGGAAGCAAGCCTGGCAAACAGCAAGGCGCCGGTTCCGGGCATCGTAACCAGAAACGTCAATTTTGACCTGCACAGCACACCCCAGACCGGTAGAGCAAGTGAACGCGCCCTGATTGGTTACAAGGTCTGGAGGTTAACATCCGGACAGGAATCCGATCCGGGCAACTGGACCTTGCTAACTACAGAGACCCAGACTTCCACAAACTACCTCGATCAGAACTGGGCAACCCTTCCCAATGGTAATTATCGTTGGGCGGTGAAAGCGGTATACACATCGAATGTGCTTTCCGTTCCTTCCCTTTCCAATGTGCTGGTAAAGCAGCTGATCACGGGTTACATTTCCGGGGTGGTTCGCAATGCAAATACCAATGCCCCCATCCAAGGAGCCACGATAACTGCTGCAAGCTACACTGCCACCACGAACAGCGTGGGCGCATACAGTATTCTGCTTCCCATCGGGGTTTACAACGTTAGTGCCAGTGCCCCCAACTATCAAACTCAAACGACTCAGAACGTGAGCGTTAACGCCAATCAGACCACGACGGTGAACTTCCTGTTACCTCTTGGTTCCGGAACAGAAGATCCCGAGCTGCCGGTTACGGTTACCGAACTGAAAGGCAACTATCCAAATCCCTTCAACCCGGAAACCACGATCAGCTTCTCGGTGAAAGAACCGGGATGGGTAAGCCTGCAGATCTTTAACCTGAAAGGCCAGTTGATTCGCAACCTGGCTCAGGGTGAAATGCCCTCAGGCCATTACCGCTTGCTTTGGAACGGCAGGGATGAGCTTGGCCGTTCGGTAGGCAGCGGTATTTATTATTACCGACTGAAAACCGGCGCATACCAGAGCACGAAAAAAATGCTGCTGATGGAATAGCATGCCGGAAAACCAATAGTAATAAAGCCCTGGACCAAAGTTCGGGGCTTTGTTTTGACACAATGAACTTGACAGAATTGACCAGCGTTGCCAAATAAGTTCAGAGAATAAACAGACCTTAAGGAGAACCCGTGAAAAAGCTATATTTTCTTGTCCCTCTTGCAGTTATCCTGCTTTTACTGGCGGCTTGCGCCAGCAATGACGGCACCCAGAACACCAAATTGGTTACCAAGTATGACATTTCTCTGGTGAAAGTGGTCAAAACCGAAGATCCTGCTGCGCGTTACAAAGCCCCTGTTGCCGATACCACGCTGGTGAATAAACTGCGTTTCCGCTGGGAAGATGAAACCCTGCGGACCATCTGGAGCGCTTCTGAGAACGGCTTTGAGCTTACCCTTTACAATGCCTCCGGCAAACCAATCTCCCTCAACTGGGATAAAGCGCTGTATCTGGATTACGACAATATCGGCCATCGCATCGTGCTTGGTTCGGGCAAAGATTCCGAAAAAGACAAGCCTCTGGGCAGCAGCACCGTTGTTCCGCAGGGAAACCTGGTGGAAACCATCTTTTCTGCTGATAATATCAGCCTTTCCAGCCTGTTGGGTGTTTACGTCCGCACCCCGATGCTGCCCACAGATTTTGCTTCCGCCACGCGTTATGTGGGTAAGGAATTGAAGCTGATCCTGCCTTTCACCATCGATGGCAAGCCCTTTACCTACGAGCAAACCTTCAAAGTAACAAAAGTCCGTCAGGTTCAGCAGAAAAGCAGTTCCCTCTTCGGACTGTAGATTTACCACCAGCTATTACCCACCCCCCGGAAGCGCTTCGCTCCCACTCCAATTTCGGGAGCAATAAGCGTGAAATAAGGGTCGCACCCATAATTCACGCTTATTGCTCCCTTATTGCATGAACACAGCAAAGCAGAGATAAACTGATAAAAATCATTGCACATCATATTGTTCTTGCAATAACCTGCTGCTTATGGTCGCAATACACTCCTTTTTCATGCGATAGATTTACTTTACGAAAGGAAGGACGGGGACCTCATGAAGAATATTGAGATTCCGGGTCAAGCCCGGAACGAGAAGTGTTTAAAGACCGTTGCACATAACCTGGCACACTGAATTTATTCGGTTGGAGCACTGGATTTATCCGGAATTTGACAGAGATTGAGGCGTTTTTCACTAAGTTGTAGCTAAAAATACCAGATAAATCTGGCATGTCCAACCAGATAAATCTGGTGTTCCTATTTATTCAACGGTCTTAACTTCCTGAAACTTCGGTATAAAGGAACATTGCTGTAGATAAAAAAATCCTGAA
>CAZNGW010000082.1:0-9337 GCA_964572925.1 uncultured Candidatus Cloacimonas sp.
CTCTTTATCCCAAGTTGCTTATCCACGATCTTCATCACTTCTTCCTGGGGAAAGAAACCCTCATGGCGATAAAATTCTTTGCCCCTGGCGTTAAGGAATACCTGGGTGGGAATCACTCTTATATTATACTCGGCTGCAATTTGGCGGTTTTTGTTCACATCATGGAAGATCACATCAATCTTATCGCCATATTCTTTTTCCACAGCCTCCATCACAGGTTTCATCATCTTGCAGGGAGTGCAGTTAACTGAGCCCAATTCGACAAAGGTAACCAATGGCTTGGGCTTGTTCTGTGCCTTGTCTTTCACCACCGCATTACATGTGACGTTCATTAGCAGCATAAGCCCGAGGGAGGTGGCAACCATCCAATTTCGCATCATAAACCCCGATCGGTGATTTTACCGAGCAAGCTGTCGATCATTCCAGCTTCCATATCAAAAGTAGCTTCTTTCTTCACTCCCAAATGGGTTATGATCACGTGATTGAACCCGGTGATACCTTTGTTTTCAAACATCTTTTTCAAACAGGCTACATTGCAACCGTCTATGAGAAGGTCTTTTCTGCCGTTACTCGATTTTGTTCCTCCGCATTCGCAATCACCGGCACCGACACAGGTGCTACAGCCCATTTCATACTTTCCTGCCAGATGCAGGGCTTTGGTTAGTTCAAAGGATATTATTCCCACATTACTGGCACCTCCACAGGCATACACCTTGGTGGGAGCATCATTGGTTACGCAACCCTCTGAACAGCTGCTCTCGGATCCGCATCCACAAGCGCAGCCACAGCTTTCTTTTTCGCTCATGATCATCCTCTCAACAGCTTTTCTATGTCCGCTGGGCTCAAGATCCTGCCGGTCGACTTCACTACTTCATCCACCACCAAGGCAGGGGTGGACATTACACCGTATTTCATAATGGTCTGCAAATCTGTCACTTTCTCCACCTTTGCATCCAGCCCGCTCTCCGTTACCGCCTTCCGAACGTTCTCTTCCAACTTTTTGCATTTGGAGCATCCGCTCCCAAGTACTTTGATAATCATTTCTATCTCCTTGTCATTTGAATATCAGATACAGGCCTGCCATCACCACCAGCAAGGCACAGACACGTTTGCATATCACCAGACTCTTTGACCTGTCGTTCCAGTTCAGGAGTTTCTGTACCCAAGTTACGGAAGCCCCGGCCAAGACTATTACCAGGCAATGCCCCGCAGCATAGGCAGCAATGATGAGCAAAGCCAGGATCATCCTCGTCTGGGCCAAACTGAATACCAGGGTCAGAACCGGTGCCATAAACGCAAATGCACAGGGCCCCAACGCCAACCCGAACAATAAGCCTATCATCAACGCTGTCCATAGCTTGGTGCCATCCACATGCACCCTGGTAAACAAAGGCACTGTTCGCAAGGGAATTACGTCCATGAGCATGATTCCGCCCAAGCATAAGGCAATGCCAAAGACCAGATTGGCATGGCTGCCCAAATCACCCATCATTCTTCCCAATAGGGTAGTGATTATTCCTATTATGGCGATGCTGACAAGAATACCCAGGGCAAAAACCAGGCTTAGCTTGAATGTTTCTTTGCCGGATAGCACTCTTTTTCCAGTCATAAATGCCACCATCAGAGGTATCCCCGACAAATGGCAGGGACTTAGCAGCACACTCGCAACACCCCAGGCAAATGAACCAAGGACAGCGATTGCCAGGTTCCCATACAAAGCAGAATACAACCCGTTAAAGATGCTTTCCCACATCACATGATCCAATTGAACATATATCCGGTAAATACTATGCCTGCACCCACAATGGCAACAAAAACCGCCAGCAGTTTAGGCTTGAGCACTCTACGCAGCAGTACCATTTCCGGAAGTGACAACCCCGTCACTGCCATCATAAAGGCGAGGGATGTCCCCAATGCGACGCCTGCCCGGGTCAGTTCGCTCACCAAAGGGATTACCCCAGCTGCATTGGAATAAAGCGGTATCCCGATCAGTACGGCAATGAACACAGCAAAGGGATTGCTCTTTCCCGCGATATGGCCCAGGGCATTGGCGGGTATCCAGCCATGCATCAGGCTTCCGATCCCGATGCCTATCACCACGTAGAGCCATATCTTTTTATTAAGCTCCAGGGTGAATTGCCAGGCATCGTAAAGGCGTTGTTTGATAGTCGGCTTCGCGGTGAGCATTTGCTCTCCCAATTGCATTTCATACACATAGCCTTCCACGTGCTTCTCCATGTTTAATCTGCCGATGATGATACCGCTCGCAATGGCGATTACCTCACCGGATATTATGTAGATCAGGGCGATTTTCCAGCCGAACATCACCCACAGCATGCCCAAAGCCACTTCATTGACCATAGGTGCCGCCACCAGGTAACTAAAGGTAACTCCCAGGGGGATGCCCGCTTCCACAAATCCGATGAACAGCGGAACTGCGGAACAGGAGCAGAAAGGGGTTACGATCCCCAGCATGGCCGCCAGAATGTGCCCGATGAACTTCCCGCCTTTGCGTTTGGAGAGAATGGCCCGTGTCCGCTCCGGCGGAAAGAAACCCCTGATGAAGGTTATGCCATAGATGATGAGTGTAAGCAGAATGAATATCTTTACGGTATCAAAGAGGAAGAATTGAAGCGCAGAGCCGGCATGGCTGGCCACAGGCAAACCCAGAAGATCGCCCACGATCCAGTTCGTTGCCAATTCCCACCATTTAAACATGTTTCACTCCTCCGGTTTTTGAAATACAGGCATAGAAATCCAATACACACGGGCAGAGCAGCTTATACCACACCTGATTGTTTACTTTGCGGCTGGAGATCAAGCCGGCATTCTTCAGCACGGACAGGTGCCGCGAGACCGTGGACATATCCGATCCGATCTGTTCCTGCAATTCACAAACACAGTGTTCGCGCTCATTGAGCAAGTCCAGGATGAGCAGCCGTGCGGGATGGGCCATGGCTTTCATCACCGATGCCATATAGTTGTATCTTGTTTTTTCCGACATTGTTGGCTCCTTGCATGCTTGGTTATTTGGCCATTATGCCAAATAACCAAAACCTGTCAAGAACTTTAGCGCAAGATTTTTTAAATTTGCGCTTGACAGGATTTGGGCTATAATAACATTAGCACTCAAAAGCAATGACTGCTAAAAACCCTAAGTTTGAAAATTGAAAAATATGGAGGAAAACAAGATGGCAAAACAAATGCAGTATGCACACGATGCCCGCACCAGCCTGAAGCGCGGGGTGGACAAACTGGCAGATGCCGTTAAAGTAACCCTTGGACCCAGGGGCAGAAACGTAGTATTGGACAAGAAATTTGGCTCTCCCACCATTACCAACGACGGTGTTACCATCGCCAAGGAAATCGAACTGGAAGAAGAATTTGAAAATATGGGCGCTCAACTCTGCAAAGAAGTGGCAGAAAAGACTCATGACATCGCTGGCGACGGCACTACAACCGCCACCATCCTGGCTCAGGCCATCATCGAAGAAGGCCTGAAACACGTTACCGCCGGGGTCAATCCCATGTATCTGAAACGCGGACTGGAAAAGGCCACCAAAGTCGTGGTGGATAAGATCCACGAATTCAGCAAAGAGATTAAGAGCAACGACGAAATCGCCCAGATCGCCACTATCTCCGCAAACAACGATCCTGAAATCGGCAAATTGATCGCCGAAGCCATGGACAGCGTTGGCAAAGAAGGCATCATCAATATCGAAGAAGCCAAGTCCATCGATACCGGACTGGAAAAAGTGGAAGGAATGCAGTTTGACAGAGGCTATATCAGCCCCTATTTTGTAACCAATCCCGACAAGATGACCGCAGAACTGGAAGATCCCTTCATCCTGCTTTATGACAAAAAAATCAGCGTTTTGAAAGACCTGCTGCCCATCCTGCAGGAAGTTAGCCAAACCGGACGTCCGATGCTGATCATCAGCGAAGATATCGAAGGCGAAGCCCTGGCCACTTTGGTAGTGAATAAACTGCGTGGTGTGCTGAATGTTGTCGCCGTAAAAGCTCCCGGATTTGGCGACCGTCGCAAAGCCATGCTGGAAGACATCGCCATCCTGACCGGCGCAACCCTGATCTCCGAAGAAATGGGACGCAAGCTGGATAGCGCCACCATGAGCGACCTTGGCCGCGCCAAGAAAGTGCTGGTGGAAAAAGAAAACACCACCATCCGCGAAGGCGCTGGACAGCAGGAAGCCATTGATGGGCGCATCAAACAGATCAAAGCCCAAGTGGAAGAAACCACTTCCGATTACGACAAGGAAAAATTGCAGGAACGTCTGGCCAAGCTTTCCAGCGGCGTAGCCGTTATTCGCATCGGTGCCGCTACCGAAACCGAAATGAAAGAAAAGAAAGCCCGGGTGGACGATGCTCTGCATGCTACTCGCGCAGCCGTAGAAGAAGGCATAGTTCCTGGAGGTGGAGTTACCCTCATCCAGGCTGCCAAAGCTCTGAAAACCATGAAAAACCTTGCCTATGAAGAGAAAATGGCTGTGGAAATCATGGCCAAAGCCCTGGAAAGACCCGCTTATCAGATCGCAACCAACGCCGGTGAAGAAGGCGCAGTGGTTGTGGAAAAACTGAAAGGCTACAAGGACATTCACATGGGTTATAATGCTGCCAACGGCCAATTTGAAGATCTCTTCAAGTCCGGTATCATTGATCCCGCCAAGGTTGTCCGTAGCGCTGTGCAAAATGCCGCTTCGATCGCAGCCCTGTTGCTGACCACCGAATGCATCGTTACCGACATCAAAGAACCGGAACCACCTGCTCCCATGCCTAATCCCGGTATGGGCGGAATGTATTAAACCAACCTGATACGCATAAAATAGAAAAGCCTCTCATTTCGGAGAGGCTTTTTTTTATGTAACAGCGGTCGTTTGAGCCACTGTAAAATCCTGATCTACCCTTATCTACCCTGAACCTTCAAAATCTGGGTATAGTTTTTAAGGGTCCACAGCGTTATCCAGGAACCAAAGCCCAGACCGACCAGAATGCCCCAGCCCAGATCAACTTCGAAATGGTGTTTTACGACCAGATCTCTGGTTACCTCCAAAATAAACAGGCTTATCAGGAATGCGAACATTCCATTATACTCCCTGCGTAGAACATTCTTAAGGCTGAATTTCAATTCGGATGGCCGGTAATTGGAAAAATCCGGGATAAAAGCCGGGGTAACCTTTGCCCAAGCGGTGAATTCCTCTCCAAACTTGTCTTTAAGGAAAGCCTCTTCCGTGAAGATAATTCGCTCATAATAGACCATGAAAAGCAGGCCGTAAACCAATACCAGCCATAGATGATGCGTAAAAAGCACAACCCCCAGCATCATAAAGAAATTCCCCAAATACAAGGGATTCCTTACAATTGAGTAAATCCCCGTGGTATTCAGCTGTTCGGCTACCTGGGATTTGGTATTCCTGCCTGAGGTGCCGGCAGGCACGGTTCCGATTGTCCAGGCGCGGATGCCCATTCCGAAAGCACTTGTCAATATGCAGACCACTTCCCAAAGATGATCACCGAGCTCGGAATTAAAAGGATATTTATAACTGATAAACGAGATCGCTATCAAAGGTAAAAGCACAAGCGGCAAAAAACTGCGCCAACGGAACAGCCATCTGCCATGGCGTTCAAAATCTTCCTGGAGGGTCATACTTATCTCCTGTTTTTCTTGATCAGGCTGGGATCTTGTTTTGCCAATCCAGGCAGGTTTATATACGGAATCCTTTTCCATTTATAAAAGATCACCCTCGTGACGAGGCCAACATCTGATTTATTTACATAATAAGTGGCCTGGCCAAGTTGCCAAATAGGGAAATAGAGAGCTTGGAACGGATTTGGATGTGTGACCAGAATCTCACAAAGACAACAACATTGTAATGCTATGCTACAAAACTACATAATCCGTGATGATACCTGCAATCCGTATAGATCCGGGTTACGATTACTTATGTAATGTTGATGCGCTTCGGTCTACAAACGGCGAATCGGTAAACGTCACAAACGGGTTTTCTCACAAAAATCCAATAACCCAAACTTTTTCTTGACAGCGGCGAACCAGTTTCAAAATTTGAAAGTTAGAATACTAACCGTTTCAGGAGTTGGATACGCCATGGAGCTAATAGCCAAAGCGCTTGATTTCCCATCCGATTGCAATGTCATTTTGGGCCAGAGCCACTTCATCAAGACTGTGGAAGACCTTTATGAGGTAATGGTAAATTGTGTTCCCGGCATCAAATTTGGCCTGGCTTTTTGCGAAGCAAGCGGCCCCTGCCTGATCCGCAAAGACGGGACAGACAGCGAATTGATCGAGCTGGCTGTGGAGAACATGTTGCATTTGGCAGCCGGACACAGCTTTCTCATTATCATGCGCAATGCTTTTCCGATCAATGTACTTCCCGCCATCAAGGATTGCCGAGAGGTGGTAAATATCTTTTGCGCCACGGCCAATCCCGTTCAGGTCGTTTTAGCGGAAACTGAGCAGGGGAGGGGCATTTTAGGTGTGATAGACGGTCTTTCGCCCAAAGGCATTGAACTTGATACTGATATCAGCCATCGCAAAAAGTTCCTTTTAGACATTGGCTACAAACGTTAACGGGCAAATGATTCGCACTTTTATCGCCCTGGAATTGCCGGCAGTCCTGAAAAGCGAACTTGATAAGGTTCAAAGCAGGTTTGCCCCAGCCAGTCCCAAAGGCACAAATTGGGTAAGCGGAATCAACCGGCATCTTACGCTGTTGTTCATTGGTGACGTCCAACCAAGGCAGATTAGTGATATCGAAGCGATTCTGGAAAACGAGTTGAGCGATTTTCCGGCCTTCAGTTTCAGTCCCCAGGGCCTGGAGTTTTTTCCCGCCAGGGATCCGCACCTGCTTTGGTTAAAGCTTTCCGCCCCCAACAACGATATCTTCAAGCTGAATCAGAAGTTGATTAAGGAACTGCACCGGATTAATCTCGAAGCGGATAGGAAAGCCCTGAAGCTGCATGTTACCCTGGCCCGGCTTAAAGCTCATTTCCCTTTGGAATCCGAGCGCGAAATTATGCAATATCCCATCGACCAGGAACCCCTTAGTTTTGGGAATGTGTGTCTGTTTAAAAGCGTGCTGCTGCCAAGTGGTCCGCAATATACTGTTCTACAAAGATATAACTTAAGATAACCGGAGGTAAAATGCTGGACAGAAACAAAGAAATCGCCCTTAAAACGGCAATCTCGCAATTGGAAAAGAAATACGGAGTCGGCACCTTAATGCGCTTGGGTGATAAACCCCTGCAAGTTGTTGATGTGATCTCTACAGGTGCATTCAACCTTGATATCGCTTTGGGCATAGGGGGAATCCCCAAAGGCCGGATCACCGAGATTTACGGAGCGGAAGCTTCCGGAAAAACCACTTTAACCTTGCATATCGCTGCAGAATGCCAGAAAATCGGCGGAACCGTAGCCTTCGTGGATGCTGAACACGCTTTGGACACAGCTTATGCCAAAAGGCTGGGAGTGCAGATCGACAACCTGTTGCTGTCCCAACCAGATGGGGGCGAACAGGCTTTGGAAATCACCGAAACCCTGGTGCGCAGCTCAGCAGTTGACCTCATTATCATAGATTCCGTGGCTGCCCTGGTTCCCAAACAGGAGATCGAAGGCAGCATGGGCGACAGCCATGTAGGCTTGCAAGCCCGTTTGATGAGCCAGGCCTTGCGTAAACTTACCGCCATTGTTGCCAAAAGCAACACCGCTGTGATTTTTATCAACCAGACCCGCATGCGGATTGGGGGAAATCCTTATATGAATCCCGAAACCACTACTGGCGGAGTCGCCTTGAAGTTCTATTCCTCGGTGCGAATGGAAGTTCGCCACAGTGGCCAGATCAAGGAAGGCGGAACCGAAACCCAGGTGGTAGGCGCCAGAACCAAAGTTAAAGTGGTTAAGAACAAATTCGCCCCTCCCTTCAAAACCGTGGAGTTTCCCATCATCTTCGGCGAAGGCATCAGCCAGCTTGACATCATTCTGGATATGTCCATCACAAACGACATCATCAAAAAGAGTGGATCCTGGTTCTCCTACAACGACCAGAAACTGGGTCAGGGGGCCGATAAAACCAAGCAATACCTTAGAGAAAATCCTGATCTGCTGAACGAAATCGAAACCAAACTGCGCGAAAAGATCAATCCCAGCGATTTCAATTTCACGGCGGAAGATCATGCATCTGAAGCTGACGAAGATATTTGAGCAAGACAAAAACAGCCTTATCTTGCTTGACCATATTCCCAGGGGGATCCTGCCAGACAGAATCCTCCTGTCTTTTTTTCCCTATCCCTTTGACGGTGAAATCACCGAAAAGCAGGCTGCAGAACTGATTGAATTACTCGATTCCCGAGCTCGTGAGCAATTAATGAAATATGTGGCAGACAGAGAACACAGCAGCGCTCAATGCCGGGAATACCTGAAACGCAAACATTATCACCATTCATTGATCGACTCGCTTATCGCTGAGTTCGTTCAAAAACGTTTCATTGACGATGCCCGTTATACAGAACTGCTGATAAATTCTTTACAGGAGCGGGGAAAAAGTAAACGTGCCATAATCTCCAAGCTTAAAGAAGCCAGACTGCCGGAACTGCTCTGGGCTACACTGCTTAACAATCTTTTTAACCCCGCCCAGAACCGGGATAATCTGGCTGAACAAGTATTAAAGCTGCGTACCCGTTTTCGTGAACTGCCCATAAGCAAGCAGAAGGAAAAGATCTTTAGCTCACTTTTTCGTAAAGGCTATGATGCCGACGAGATCCAGGATGCCTGGCAGACTACAAAATGAACTATTCTACCCGATGCCATTAAGGGAGCAATAAGGGTGAAATAAGCGTCTGACCCTTAATGCACCCTTAATGATCCCGAATTGAATGAGCATCCACGTAATGAAGAGAAGCGATAATTTCGCCGTTGGGAATGAAAATTGCTTAATACATGATGCCCCGATAAAATAATTGAGCCGGAACGATAAATAGGATAAGATAGAGTCATGAAACCCGTTTCTGAACGTTTGGCCGGTGCTTGTGAAATAAGATCCGACCTGCAGAAAGGATAAACCTGAATGACGTGTATACTTAATTTTTAACAAAAACATGTAACACAGAATAACAAAGGAGAATGCCATGAGACGTTTGCTCTTTGCTGTCCTTGTCCTGTTGCTGACCTGGGGAGGATTCCTGGTCGCCCAGACCACTGAATATTCTTTCTCCGCTACAACAGGCACCTACACCCCCATAACTGGAGGCGTCCTGCTGGGAACCGAAACCAGCGACGACCAAAGGTTCGTGGACCCCGCAACCCCGG
>CAZNGW010000083.1:0-9242 GCA_964572925.1 uncultured Candidatus Cloacimonas sp.
GCAGATAGCCAGAGCAGACACCCCAATTTTGCAGGACTGCTATTCCAATAGGTTGGCAAAGCTGCCTCATAGAGTGCTTAGCTTGGAGATAAGCCGGAGAATCGGAATTCCCCGGACACAACAGCATTGGAATGCTATGCTACATTACTGCAAAACCGAGGAACTCGTAGCATAGGTTTCCAAACCTGTTGTTCAGGCAGGATTCCGATCCTGCCTCAAGAACTGCTTAGCTCGGTGATAAACCGGAGAATCGGAATTCCCCGGACACAACAGCATTGGAATGCTATGCTACATTACTGCAAAACCGAGGAACTCGTAGCATAGGTTTCCAAACCTGTTGTCCAGGCAGGATTCCGATCCTGCCTCAAGAATTGCTTAGCTCGGTGATAAACCGGAGAATCGGAATTCCCGGGACACAACAGCATCGGAATGCTATGCTACATTACTGCAACATAGAGTAAGAGAGATATGGGTAACGAAGTGATTAAGTAACGAAGTAATGATGTAACAAGGAAATAAATCCGTGTTAATCCGTGAAATCCGTGTTACCATTTCTCTGTGTTCTCGGTGTTCTCTGTGGTTAAGATTATAATCCGTATAACTATTACAGGTTTAGCATACCTTGCAGGTAGATAACAGTCTTTCCACGGAGCAGCAAACGTTTTTCCATAACTGAAACGCTGAAGTGTCCCCCCCGGGAAGAAGCCTGATATCCCTTCAATTCATTTTTGCCCATAACCCGTGCCCAATAGGGAGCCAGAAAGGTTTGTGCGGAACCCGTAACGGGATCTTCATTAATCCCTTCCCAGGGAGCGAAATAGCGACAGAGATAGCCTTCGTCCTGGGCGCATGTTACTGCAATTCCGAAATATGGTTTGTTCTTCAATTCTGCCAGAGCTGTAAAATCAGGCTTTACAGCCAGCAATTCATCTGGAGTTTTTAGCACCACCATCAGATTCCGTGTTGCAGTTGCGAAGCGGGTTTCCACTATGTCCAATTCACCCAATGCCTTTAACACAAGCTCTTCAGGTTGAAATGGCTCTGGCGGATCAAGCGGAAAATCCAGCTCTATATCATCGCCCACTTTGCGTGCCGCAAGTTCTCCGGAAAGGCTGTTAAAAACGATCAGTTCAGCATCCTGCTCAGACACGGAAAACAAATATCCCGCTGAAGCAAGCGTCGCATGCCCGCACAATGAAACCTCCACTTCAGGAGTAAACCAGCGGATCCGGTATCTGGCTTTTGCTTCCCGTAATAAAAATGCTGTTTCCGAAAAGCCAAAGAGACGGGCTATCGACACCATCCTTTCCACGGAAGGATATTTATCCACTTGCACCACCGCCGCTGAATTGCCATCGAACCATCCTTGGGCAAAGGCATTTACGAAAGCTGTCTGATACTCCATTTTAATCTCCCGGAATACTTTGCAGGCTCGCTTTTTTACCTGCTTATTACCATTGAATAGTATGATATTCGAGCGGGTGGATCTTGTCAAGTCCTGCGGTAGATACAAGGCTTGCTCGCTGCCCGGAGTCATCCCTCGCCCTATGCTCCCTCAACCCTCCCTCAATATCATGAGGGAGGGTTGAGGGTGGATAGAGCGGGACAAGAGAAGAGGGAACAAGCAAGAAGGTTGAAAATGCCATTGACAGAATTATCCGCTTACCAAAGTAGATTTCAGGATATTTTAACTGGGAGAACAATGCGAAACTCACTGAAATTAGTCTTGCCGATCATGCTGGTCTTGCTTTGCACACCGTTATTAGCCAGTTCGCTTGCGGACAAAACAGTAGCCAAGCTTGCAGAATTTGGTTTTTCCCCCGCTTTGATAGTGGTGATCATTTCCATGATTCCAATTATCGAACTGCGGGGCAGCATCCCTATCGCCATCCTGTTGTTCAAACTTTCCTGGCCGGAAGCGGTTTTACTGTCCGTGCTCGGGAACATGATTCCTATCCCCTTGATCCTGTTGCTGATGGACTGGTTTTTTGCCTGGCTCAGCAAAAGCAGGACCGGAGCAAAATTCACTCGCTGGCTCTTTGCCCGCACCCGTCGCAAAGGTAAATCCATCGAAAAATACGAAGCGATTGGGCTGGCAATTTTTGTAGGCATCCCACTGCCCGGAACAGGTGCCTGGACAGGTGCCTTTGCAGCCAATATCTTTGGGATAAGGTTCTGGCGTTCAATGCTTTTCATCTTTTTCGGTGTTCTTATGGCCGCAGCTATCGTAACCGCATTGTCGCTGATGGGAAATCTGGCTTTGGGATGAAGAACAAGCAATTGACCATTTTCTGGCTGGTGGGTGAAAGTTCAGGCGACCTGCATGCCGAACTGGTGATGAAAGCCCTGAACGACAAATATCCCGGTCTGAAACATGTGGGAATCGGCGGTCCACGTATGCAAAAGCTTGGCTTAAAACCGCTATATCCCTTCGATCGCTTTGCCGTTATGGGTTTCGTTGAGGTGATAAAGCACCTGCCTTTCTTTGTCTCGGTGCAAAAAGGCATTCGTAGACTGTTCAGACAGGAAAAACCTGATCTGGCCATACTGGTGGACTACCCCGGACTCAACCTTAGAATCGCTCATCTGGCTGATGAATTTCGCATTCCCGTACTTTACTTCATTTGTCCCCAGTTTTGGGCTTGGAAACACGAAAGAGTGTTCAAACTGAAGGAATCGACCCGCCATGTGGCCTGCATCCTGCCATTCGAAGAGGAAATGCTTTCCATCCACAGCATCAATGCCAGCTATGTAGGCCACCCGATCGCTGAGGAAGTGAAGTTCGAACTCGATCGTGACAATTTTGCGCGCTTCTTTGGCCTCGATCCGGCTAAAAAATGGATCGGCTTCTTCCCCGGTAGCCGTAACAATGAGATTACCAAAATGTTGCCGGTTTTTTTACAAGCTGCGGAAAAATGGAAGGGTGAAGAGTATCAAACCCTGTTCTCTAAGTCCCGCAGCGTTAATCACCAAGCTTATATGTCGCTATTGAACGGTAAGAGCGGAATCAGGATAATCGACGGTTACAACTACGAAATGATTAAATACTGTGACCTGCTGGTCTGCACTTCTGGCACCGTAACCCTCGAAGCAGCCTTCATCGGAACGCCACTTGTGATCTGCTACAAGGCCTCTCCCCTTTCCTATCTTATCGGAAGGCATTTTGTCAGAATAAAGCGCATCGGCCTGCCAAACATCGTGCTCGACCAGGATCTACTGCCGGAACTGATTCAGATTGAGATGAACGCTGACAATATCTTCAAAAAAGGTAATGAGATACTCTTGGATAGGACCCTCAATACGCATATCCGTAAAGAGCTTTTCCGGTTGAAGGCAATGCTCAGCGATAAAAAACCTTCTCAGGAACTGCCAAAAATAGTACAGCATCTGATTGATACCTATGTATAAGATCCTGTTCTTCCTGGAAAAAAAGCTGGGTGCCGCTTTCCTGCGTTTGTATCGTAAGACACTGAAATTCAAGGTGATTAATCAGGAAGCTTCAGACCATATAAGATGTATTTACATGTTCTGGCATCGCAATCTGCTGCTCATGACCTTGCAGCGCATCGACCACGGAGCAGCAGTGATGGTGTCTTCTTCAAAGGATGGAGAATTGATCGCCGGCCCGCTTTCTGAGCTTGGTTATGTGCCTGTGCGTGGTTCCAGCTCGCGTCAGGGCTCAAGAGCTATGCTGGAAATGATCAAAGCATCCAGGCTGATATCCCTGGCGATAACTCCTGATGGACCCAAAGGCCCTGTTTACACAATCCATCCCGGAGTTTTTCAGATCGCGCTTTTGGCCAAAATTCCCATCGTTCCAGTCGCCGTTCATGCAAATCGGGAATGGCTGTTCAATTCCTGGGATAAGTTCCGCTTTCCCAAACCTTTGGCCAGGATAAGCGTGGTCTATTCCGACCCCCTTTATGTTAACCATAAAGATGATTTTGATGCTACGGAAATGCAGATCAGAGCTTTTCTGAGCGAACAAGAAAGAAAACTGACAGGTGATGAAACATGAAACCACCCAAACCCTACGATCCCGCAAACTTTGAACGCCCCTTTGTGGCCATAGTAAGTTTGATTTGTGCAATCCTGCTGATCTACCTTGGTATTCAAGGTCCGCTTTTTCAACATGCTATTGTTTATAAAACGCATCCATCGGTAAACAATCAACTAATCGCTCAGGATGCGGTGAATACTTTGTTGATAGCCCCACTCTTATTAATGGCAGCTTGGGGACTTTATGCCCGCAAACGCTTTGCCAAATACCTTCTGGCTTTGACACCACTCTTTTTGCTCTATTATGCCATTAGCTACATGGTCGGCTGGGAATGGATGGCACCGGATTACACAGGAAACAGCCAACTCTGGTTCTTTCATTATCTGGGTGTGATGATAGCTGCCGTGATCATTCTGTTTTACTCTCTATCAGCCTTCAAATCCAGGCAGAAACCGCATTTCAGTAAACGCGGGTTATTAATCTATTCCATCTGTTTTACGGTGTTCATGGCCTTGTTTGGAATGATGTGGATGAAGGAAATCTTCGAGGTTTTTGCCACAGGCACAGCCAGAGGTTATGATCTGTCTCCTACCGCCTTTTGGTTGGTGCGCTGTTTTGATCTTGGTTTCTCAATTCCACTTGGGTTCATAAGCTTATACCTGTTGTGGCTTCGCCCCCAAACCACCTTCCCTGTTCAGATGCTGCTCTATGGTTTTTTCCTCAGTATGAGCATTGTAGTAAACGCCATGGGCTGGGTAATGGTGATAAACCACGATCACGCTGCCGATCCAATGGGAAACTTAATATTCGTAATCCTGATGCTGATCAGCTTCTTTGGTTATTTCTATATTCTAAGGGGTTACGGCAAAAAGAAAAGCTGAGTTAGTAAGTCGAGAAGTCGAGAAGTTCCTAATTCGTGCCATCTATACTCATCCCAGCGAAAGCAGGAATCTCCATAAGCCAAAGTGATCCAGGGTCAAGCCCAGGATGAGAATTTGCATAATGGATAGAACATCTCACAATAAAAAAACAGGCTTGCCTCCTTGCGGATGCAAACCTGCCTGAGTTTTCTATATGAAGAGCTACTTTAAGAGCAGAAGCTTGCTGCTTCCGCTTTGATTACCCTGACTCCAGCGTAACAGGTAGAGGCCGTTTGCTACTTTAGAACCGTGGAAATCGATTCCAGCCCACTGCAATTGTTTCCCGTCGGGTTCGCTGAGATTAAGGGTATTTATCAATTGTCCTTTTAGGTTATAGATATCCAAGCTTAGGGCTTCCTTGCTGCTTGTTTTGAACTGCAAAGTAGCGCTTTCTCTGAAGGGATTGGGATAAATATTCACACAAAGCGGAGTTACCGTAATCAGCTCATCCTCGTTATCGCTATAGGCGCTGAGGATCACGTTTGCAGTGCCCACAGCTGTGATCGGTGTTGTATTAAACATAAAATCGTTAAGGCTTAACTGAGTTACTGTCAACGAGCCGGTATTGCCAATCGCCCGGAACTGCAGTTTTATCAAAGTTCCGGCCCCTGTAAAATCTTCAGTAGAGTCACATGAAAGGCTAAGCACACCGGGAGAAGTTACCGCAGCCTGAACCGTTAAACCATCGCACATGGTTCCTTCGGTTATCAATCCCACATATTCCAGTTTCTCAGCATTGAAATTCACATTCGTCTGATAGTGCGTTACGTTCCAGGAGGGAAGCAGATAAGTTGTTTTCACTTCCGTAGTGCCAACTGCATTAAACGCAAGGTGCATAATATTGGTCATGCTGATCTGGCTTTGAGCCAGGGTGGCAACCGGAGCAGCAGCATTTACCATCACAAAAGTGGTGTTATTTACCGGGGTAGTATTATAGTTCATGCTGGTAAGATCAAAGAGGTAATCTCCTTGATCCATGGCTCTGAAAACGAATTTAATAAGGTCTCCCCCTCCGGAAAGTGTGGTAGCGCTGTTCCAATTTACGCTCAAGGTTCCGGGTGTGGTTTCAGTAACGTTGATTGTGCCGTTGCCGGAAATGGTTCCATCAATGCTGTAGCCTACGTACTGAACGAAATTGTGATCGTAATAAAGTTCCATGTCGTAGTGGTTTACGTTCCAGCTTCCCAAGATGGGGTTGGTGGTGATACGCAGATTGAAGTTGTCGCCCACAGTTGTGTTGGAAGCGAGCAGTTTTACGGGGATGGTATTTATGCTATAATTCACCGGGATTGTATTGATAATAATTCCCTGATACTGGTTAAAATCGCTACCGCCAGGATTGATGTTATTGGTATAGTAGTATCCGTTGCCAGAACCGCTCCAACCAAAGTTGAAATGGAAATGGTCTGCTGCATCGTAGCCATCAAGAACGAAGGCATGTCCGCCTCCACTTCCAGATCCACTGTAGTAAAGGGGAACGCCATTATCGATCTGAGTTGTGATCAAGGCATTCCAGGTAGTCTGATTATAACTGCTCCGGGATTTGTATTCGGCCGTGGGATAGCGGAAATAATCCACCATGGCATCGGCAGCATCCTGACTTTGGGCACCTGAACCATCTGGCGCGTAATCCATATTTACACTCACTCCGCAATGGTAAAGCAAGGTGGCAATCGGCATATATTCAGTGCCTATGCTGTCTCCCATCTGATCCCATTGATAAGTGGTTGCTCCAAAATTAGCACTCTGATAGCCATATCCATTTGCATAATAGGAGTGATTGCCCTGTCCGGTTTGCGGATGATTCCAATATTTCATCACCATTCCCATGGCAGTGGCAACGCAACCGGCATAGACGCGTCCTCCAGGACCTTGTGCATCTGCAGGACAAAGGGCATTATAGGGAAAATCCTGATTCCACAGGGTGCTTACCAGTGGCACAACCGCTCTGGTTTGCTTGGAGTCATTCCTATAAGAACCGTTTAATAGGTTATGCCATAATGCTTGATTGCTTTCGATCCTGGTCTTGTTTAGACGCAGTTCATTGATCTGTGAATTATATAGATCAAGCCAGTAATATAAAGCTGGAGGCAGATCATTGATCTTGGTAAGCCCTTCATCCGAATATGCCAATACCGGATAGGAATTGTCATCCCCAGAGACAATGGCATGATTGCCGTCTGAAAATATAATAAAATACAAGTTATTATCAGCTGTTGGGGGCTCGTTTTTATCCAAAGCGTTTAGCTTTCCTTTAACGTAGGAATACACCAAGGGATTCTGAGTGTTGATTTGCTTGTTTAAATTCAGCGCACCCAGATAATTTCGTGATGCTGTGAGCGCTTGCTCAGGATTTATCTGGGCTGCCATCAAAGATATACCTGTCAGAAGCAAACCCATGGTTAGAATAATGGTCTTTAGAAACCATTGTTTATGCGTGTAGCACATATTACCTTCTTATGTAGTTACTATCTGGTAAATCATAATACAAGAATCGTTCCAAGCTTACAAATGGTTTCATACAAATCTTGGTATTGCTCACCTAAACCAGTTTGAGATGTTGAAGATAGCAATTCTTGAAATGAGCGCTTACTCCTTGATTATTGACTTCATAGAAGACATAAAGCTGTTAGAATCTGGGATAAGCATCTTCTCAGCTTCCTTTCTATCATCTCCCCTCCCGGTCTAAACCCTCGCTCTATCCTCCCTCAATCGATAAGGGTAGGTTGCGGGTGGATAGTGAGTAGAGCAACGGCAGCTTAAATGGATGGAACTGCTTAGCATAATAGAACGCAGATGCCTGGATCTACGGGATCACAAATGGAACTCTGACGATATGATCTACCTGATCAGCATGATCGATATGGTGGTATGGAGATTTCACAATGATCCCGGTATCCGATAAACTGTTTAAAATGATACCTATTCTTATTGTCAATCCGTTCAATCCGTGAGCACAATCTCTGTGTTCTCTGTGTTCTCTGTGGTTAATTTTTCGGTGTCTTCTGCGTTTTCGGCGGGCTAAAAAAGTCAGAGCCGTTGGCGATGGCGGCGACCTACTCTCCCACACAGTTGCCCGTGCAGTACCATCGGCGCAGGCGAGCTTAACTTCTGTGTTCGGGATGGGAACAGGTGTGACCTCGCTGCTATAACCACCATCGCTAACGGCTCTGGAAAGTTGGAAGGTTGGAAGGTTCGAGGGTTGGAAAGTTTCCTGGCACCTGTAACCTGACACCTTTGCTTAGCAATAGTATTCCGCTTGTGGAGAGAGTTTGTATTCCACACAGGATAAAATATAAGTGAAAGCCAATTGACTTATTAGTATTACTCGGCTGAACGCATTGCTGCGCTTACACCTGTAACCTATCAAGGTTGTAGTCTCCAACCTGTCTGTAGGGAAATCTAATCTTGGAGTTGGCTTCCCGCTTAGATGCTTTCAGCGGTTATCCTCACCGAACGTGGCTACCCGGCAATGCAATTGGCATCACAACCGGTACACCAGAGGTTCGTCCACACCGGTCCTCTCGTACTAAATGCAGATCTCCTCAAATTTCCTGCGCCCACGAAGGATAGGGACCGAACTGTCTCACGACGTTCTGAACCCAGCTCGCGTAACTCTTTAATCGGCGAACAGCCGAACCCTTGGGACCTTCTTCAGCCCCAGGATGAGTTGAGCCGACATCGAGGTGCCAAACACCGCCGTCGATATGAACTCTTGGGCGGTATCAGCCTGTTATCCCCGGAGTACCTTTTATCCTTTGAGCAACGGCCCTTCCATTCAGGACCGCCGGATCACTAAGACCTGGTTTCCCATCTGCTCGACCCGTCAGTCTCGCAGTTAAGCTCCCTTATACCTTTATGCTCTGTGGCTGATTACCAACCAGCCGGAGGGAACCTTGGTAAGCCTCCGTTACTTTTTCGGAGGCGACCGCCCCAGTCAAACTGCCCACCTAGCAATGTCCGATAGCTTTACTATCGTTAGTAAATCAATACAATAAGGGTGGTATTTCAACGTCGGCTCCATCGACACTAGCGTGCCAACTTCATAGCCTCCCACCTATCCTACACATACTGCACCAATTTACAATGCTAAGCTACAGTAAAGGTTCACGGGGTCTTTCCGTCCGTTCGCGGGTAAGCGGCATCTTCACCGCTACTTCAATTTCACCGAGCCCCTGGTTGAGACAGCGCCCAAATCGTTACACCATTCGTGCAGGTCGGAACTTACCCGACAAGGAATTTCGCTACCTTAGGACCGTTATAGTTACGGCCGCCGTTTACCGGGGCTTCATTTCGAAGCTTCGCCTGCACTAATTTCACCA